>JANNCA010000271.1:0-2538 GCA_031386075.1 Oligoflexia bacterium | reverse complement strand
CACGAAGACTTCTTGGAGTCACTTCGAGTTTACGAGATACAACCCCAGCCTGTTCCTGACTTTCTGTCTTGTTATTCTCCATAGCCGTCTCCTTGTTTCGCCTTCTTTTTTTGTAATTCCATATAAGATCTCATGTGATTCGCCCCAATTCCAAATACAATCTCTGAAACGCTTTCGAATACCGAAACCAACAGGTCCCAATCTAGAACTTTTAGTAATGCACCACATCAACAGCCGAATGATCCAATTCACTTGTATTCTCGCCTCAACCCCAATAGTGATAAAGGAGTGCAGAATCTAAATCGTCCCGGCAAAAACCAAAAACCCCATTCATCCACCCAAAAAAATAAACAGCCTCCGGATGCGATCTTCGATTACATGACCTTTGCCACAACACCGAATCTATTGACGCTCTTAAGAATCCTATTTGTGCCCGTCGTGGTAGGAATCCTCTTTATAAGAGAAACTCAATGGGACGTGGTGGCTGGAATCCTGTTTAGTATTGCCAGTATCACAGACTACTTTGACGGCTACATTGCCCGAATTCAAAAGATAGAAACCGTTTATGGGAAACTCATGGATCCCTTGGCCGACAAGTTTCTGGTTGTCTCAGCTCTGATTATGCTCCAAGATTTAGGCCGGATTCACCCCATCGTCGTCATGCTCCTCATTTGTAGGGAGCTGGCAATCACAGGGCTGAGAGCTCTAGCAAGTGCCGAGGGAGTTATTATTCCCGCATCGGCTTCTGCGAAGTGGAAGACTGCTACCCAGATGGTAGCCATTCCATTCATTATCACTCGGTCTGGCCTATTTGGAATCCCCCTCTACCCTTTGGGTATGTTTTTACTCTACATATCACTCGGAATTAGCCTCTGGTCCGCGAAGGACTACGTAGTAGATTTTTTCAATGGAATGAAAGAAGCGAGAAAACAGAAAGTCAACGAGCGTAAATGGGCAAGGCAAGCACGTTTAGCAGGACGGGCAGCACGGTTCGCCGCAAAAGCAGCCCATTCACAACAGAAGCTAGATAAAACGTAAGGTTTGGATTGAGTCCTTTTGCGACCTGAGATCTCTGTTCCCCAAATCACCCGTACCCGACTCAGATCTTACAGTGGAGCGATCCAGGGAACATCGTCGATCTTGGCTATGTGATTCATATACCTAGCCAAGACAAATAAGAAATCACTGAGACGATTCAAATACTGGAGCACGGCGGGCCTGAGTGGCTCAGCTCGATTCAAAGAAACCAGTTCTCGCTCTGCTCTCCGGCTCACCGTTCGTGCGAGGTGGATCATTGAGGCACCCTTAGACCCTCCCGGCAAGACAAATGACTTCAGGGGCTTAAGCTGAGCTTCCATCCCATCAATTTCCTTCTCCAAGGCTTCCACCTGAGACTGATCCACGAGAGTCATTGCAATCGTTTTTCCACGAGGAGTGGCTAACTCAGCCCCCAACTGAAACAATTCAGACTGCAAGCGAAGAAGAAGGGCACGACCATCAGCGTGAAATTCTTCATCGGAAAGAACAACTCCGATCACCGCGTTCAATTCATCTAAAGTACCATAAGTTCGGATTCTTAGGTCATCCTTTGGAACCCGTGCCCCCCCATAAAGCCCAGTATCTCCTGCATCTCCTCGCCTCGTGTAGATCTTCATGAAAGTTTTAGATCAGGTTTAAAGTTAGCCTTCAAGAATTTTTTAAGATTTAATTCTTGACCACAACTCAAATGATGAGTAAATAGGTGACCTTACAGCTTGTTTCATTTCGAGCTTTTATAAGTGATGCGGGTTTAGCTCAGTTGGCTAGAGCGCCACGTTGCCAACGTGGAGGCCGAGGGTTCAAGTCCCTCAACCCGCTCCAACTTATTCTACTTTATTCAATCCCAAATTCGCCGGTTGAAAACCGGTTCTTGATCGACCCACTCTTCAGTGAGTTTTTTTTCGTCCATTTTTCCTTGGCACACATTCACAAGGGCAAGAACCCTGCGCCAATATCGATCACAGATCTCCTCCGGACAGTACAAGTACCCGGGTGTGCTCTTCCCTGGACCCAGGGGATGTTTTTAGGCGCATCGCCGCACAAGAAGGGTTAGCTCGACTTTCGCATGACCGACTATGACTTTCAAGGCATTCATATCTCCGCCTCGTTTAAGAAAATTAAAACTATGCCTCAAGTCATGAAACCACCTGCGTTTCATTTTGGGGTACATCGTTTGTAATGTCACTCTATAAGGCCAACTAGAGGCATTTCTAAAGAAATTGATCTGCAATGATAATTTAAAAAAGTATTGTCAGATTGATGAGAATAGGGTCTACAAAAATGTCCTCGAGTTGGCGAGACGTAATAGTTCGTCAAGGTGGCCCACCAGATACGGCGAGCAGGTGGTATGGAACTAAGGGTTTTTAGCTAGGATGAGGCGGATTGGTTTCTAAAAAAAATTGATCAATACTGGCCTCATTATATTAAATTTATTTTCGGAGTTTCTTTTGAAGTTGTTAATTGTTTTAGTTGTATTGCTGTCCCAACTATTGTCTTCTG
>JANNCA010000229.1:0-1881 GCA_031386075.1 Oligoflexia bacterium | reverse complement strand
TGGCGTTTTGATGCTGGGGGCAGCAAGGATGCAGTAATCGATGAAGATCACCTGTTTTTACCTTCGTCAGATGGTGTTATCTATGCCATTCAAAAAAGCAATGCAAAGCAGTTGTGGAAGTTCGAACTAGACCACGGAACTCCCACTCAGGTTGTGGTAACGGATAAATACGTCATGGTTGGATCGAGCTTTCAATATCTGTACGTTTTGGACAAAGCTACTGGTAAGGGCCTCTACCGCTTTAACTCAGGCTATGGGAGTGGATTTGCTGGCTCTCCAGCTTATGACCCAGCGACGCAACGGTTTTATATTCTTTCCGGTGCTGGCAACCTTTACGCATTCGCCTTGAGACAGCCGATGAAGAAAAGCCGACCACACGGATCGACTGACCCTTACGAGTTCACAGAATTTCTTGAGTTAGGCGAGAGAAAAGTTTGTAGTCGCAACACCGATTCGTCTATAATTGGAATGGGTGAGGATAAAAAGATAAATCCCTTGGACCACTCGCTCATAAACGATACTTCCAGTTTAATCGTCGGGGAAAAAAATGTCGGCGTCCTGTGAGTTCGCCTCAGCTCCTATTGGACTCAGGGTCCTATGTGCATATTACTTGACTTTTTTGTTTTAGATTGGTAAGTAATATCCATTATGACATCCGTTTTACGCGTTAATATTTTTATTGGACTCCTCTTTTACCTGTGTTGCCTAATGGGGTGTACAAAATATTACATCATTTCACCTCCTCCCACAGCTCCCCTCATTCAAGCAATTAAAACCCCTCATGAGGATTTGGGCACTCCATTTGCCCCTGATCCTAAAGCAACTTCTCCTATCAACCTTCCTCAGATGAGCACTTTTGATCAAGCCTCAAGCAATGCAGTGGGACTTCCAAATTTAGGAAATACTTGTTTTGCCAATTCTGTCTTAAAATTACTTTGGGCTGATCAAAGATTATCTGACCAGGAAACCATGATCGGTCCTGTTTATGTATCATTACGAGTATCGTTATTCCAAATATTGAGTAACTTAAGTAGAAGATGGGCCCTTTTCAAGGACGAACCTAAAACTAAGACCCAAACCAAGACAAAATTGGAACAAGTTTTAAATACATTTTTTGACACCTTCGATGGGATTCTCCTACATGAGTTTAACGCTCTAAAGTGGAGTCTTTCCGACCCCTCACAGCTCAGAAGAGATCAAATGGATGCTCAAGATTTTCTCACCAGGCTTATTGACCTCACTCAGCTCACTCAGCTCACAGGTGGTTTTAGAATTTCAAATCAAATTTCATTTCCCACAGTTAACTCCGACATCGCGGGACAGAAAAATGAAATTTTTACTGAACCAAACCTCCGACTGACCCTAAATCTAGGAATCAATAGTCCTCAGATTTACAATGTTGTAGATGCGATTCGTTCATATTCTGATCCAGAACTTCTTGTGGCGCCGAATCAACCTTACAATCACTCAGTAAGTCCATCAAACCTTCAGGACGGAGTGAAAAATTCCTTTTTAACTCTGGATCCTGATTCTGCCCCACCTAGAATAATAATCGTCGTTTTAGATCGATTTAGTTATGAGCTCGAGCCTAAAAAATTGAGAAAACCCATTGGAGCATCACCCGAAATTGAGCTGGATTTTAGTTCAGTCGATCCGGTTGACAGGCGTAATCTTGTTCATACTCAAAAAAAGAAGTATCAATTGAAGGCTATTGTGGTTCATAGGGGGACAACTCGTGGTGGACATTACTTTACAGATATTTTAGATAGAGGCACTTGGCTGAGACATGATGATTCCCAAGTCAGTCAGTTGAATGCAATTGACTCAACTACTGAAGAGGATAGCTACCTCCTTTTGTATGAAGAGTTGATTTTGGTTACG
>JANNCA010000227.1:0-4330 GCA_031386075.1 Oligoflexia bacterium | reverse complement strand
TGTAGAAGCTTATCAAAAACTGTCCAACTTCTATGGGAGTCTTGATGTAATGCTCCCTACTACGGTCTGAGCAGCCGTTATACTTGGGTACCTCAAATAAAATTGCAAGAACGCATGACGCGGACTGTCTTTCTGTGATTTAGTCGTCCTATCCGAATACAGGAGAATCAGTTCATTCTTGATATAAATTTGGAGACCATAAGATGAAACGAAAAGATATTTCCATCAAAGGGTATACTTCTATCCGAAATGACATCATTTCTCTGTTGGATCAAGCTAGGCACATATCGGCCCGAACGGTAAATGTCGTAATGACTGCGGTGTATTGGAATATTGGGCGACGAATTATCGAATTTGAGCAGTATGGAGCAAGTCGCGCCAAATATGGCGGCGCTCTTCTATCCAAGCTGAGTGAAGATTTAAACGGCCGTTTCAGTCGAGGGTTTTCTGTTGATAATCTAGAAACAATGCGACTATTTTACTTGGCATATCCTGTAAATCAAAAATCCGAGACAGTGTCTCGGAAATCTAAAAAATCCAAGATAATGTCCTCAAATTTGGATTTTTCCGCCCTTGCGACGCGCTTTCCTCTACCATGGTCCCACTACGTTCTTTTGCTTAGAAGAGTCAAACAGGCCATTGCACGCGACTTTTACGAAGCGGAAGCAATTCGCGGCGGGTGGACGGTTCGACAATTGGACCGACAGATCGAAACTCAATTTTTTGAACGAACTGCACTTTCGGTGAACAAAAAATCGATGCTTATCAAAGGCAATAAAAGGCAGTCCAACGATCACGTATCCATTGAAGAAGAAATTAAGGATCCTTTTGTTTTAGAATTTCTCGGATTGAAAGATGAATATTCTGAAAGTGAATTGGAAGAGGCGTTAATCCACCACTTGGAGAATTTCCTGTTGGAACTTGGCGCTGATTTTGCGTTCATTGGCCGCCAGAGGCGTCTTCGTGTCGGAAACGAATGGTATCGCGTGGATCTGCTCTTTTTTCACCGCAAATTACGCTGTCTTGTAATTATCGATTTAAAAATTGGCCGGTTTACCCATGCTGATGCCGGACAGATGCACCTTTACATTAATTACGCCAAGGAACATTGGATGCGAGAGGGTGAGAATCCGCCTGTTGGCTTGATCCTGTGTGCGAGTCGAGACACAGCTGTTGCACATTACGCGCTAGAGGGCTTATCTAGCCGAGACATGGCGGCAGAATATATGACCACCCTACCCAAAGAAAAGACTATTGCTGAAAAATTAAACAAAGCGCGTGACCTCATAGAGAAGAATAGAAGCAAGCCTCGGCGGTCTCGCCTGGATAGAGACTAAGGATCTTGAGCAGCTCAAATACATATCGGATTACGCTAGATACACACCGTCCCGAAAACGGCCGATTTCGAGACGCAAAAAATGCTGGTTTTGATCTCTGATTTTATTCGAAATTTTTCACCCAACAGACAGGCGTTTTCGAGACGGCTTCAATGCGCGGTACGCAGCCCCTCTAGAGATACCAAGGTTTCGTTGAATGTCGGTGTAGCTCAAGCCTTGCTCCCTTAAAGCGATAATAGCCTCGTCATTACGCTTTCGAGGTCGTCCTATCCGTTTCCCCTTGGAACGTGCATGAGCAAGCCCTAAGACCGTTCTCTCTCTGATGAGGGAGCGTTCAAATTCCCCGAATGCCCCGATGATATGGGTCATAAGGCGCCCCGATGCGGTGGCCAGATCAATTTGGTCGTGAATACTAATCAACTGGATTCCCAAATCCTGGAATTCATCTAGCATCGAGATCAGGTGTTTGAGGGATCTGGCTATCCAATCCAACTTGCTGACAACGATGCAGTCGATTTGCCTGGCACGGGCTAATGCCATGAGCTGCTTGAGGCCAGGACGTTGATCAGTCCCACCCGAATAACCATGATCAACAATCTCTTCAGTGATAACCCATTGACGGGCTTGGCAGTACCTCTGTAGCTCCTGGACTTGGACTTCTGGGTTCTGATCCCGTTCAGTGCTCACCCTTGCATAGACCAGGACTTTATGAATTCGATCAGGCACAAAACACCTCCTGACTATTTTGGTATGACATTAGCAGTTACAATTGTCAATCCAATCTGTTTTACGGATGTAGTGCCAACTGGTATCATTGAGCAAATGCCACTTGAGCGAAAGCAATCCCGCACTGTCAGACCAAAGCCTTCTTCATTCCGTTTTTCAGAAGAGGCCTTCAAACAACTTAAACTCCTATCGATTACGCTCAATATGAGCCAAGTCGAGGTTTTGGAGGCCCTCCTAACCGAAGAGTACGAACGGGCGAAAAAGAAATATTCTCAAGAAATGCGTAAAGCTATGAGTCTTATCGCTTCATCTAAGGAATAATTTGGAGACTTCTGACCTTGATCGGCAGGATTTTTGCTTAAATAAGAGTCCAATGATCCTGATGTTTTGACAGGAGCCTCAGGATGATCAGTCTCCGAAGCCACTCTTCATGGATCGGAGCGTATTCATGACTGCCTCTGTGTGGCTGTCGGAGAGCGATAATACCTGTTGGACTATCTTTTTTACGATCTCTTCAGGATTTTGATCGTATAGTTTCACCATAGCAGGCAATTTTTTTGCCATATTTCGTAGTGTTTTTCCGGAGACCTCAATCCCACGCACTTTTGATAGGACAAAAACAGCAAAATCAAAGTAGTCCTTTTTAATCGTGTCCACTAGGAAAAGTTCGGGCGGATTTACGACTATTGGCCACAATTTCTCAAATGGATAATCCCATCTGTTACAAAATAGCTGAATGGGGGCCTGTTCTTCGGCCTCATTTCCTGCCGCTGCATACGAAAGTTTGATAGCGGAAGCAAGGTCTTTTGCCTCCCTATTGAGGAAGAAATACTCTGAATAATCTATCCCGTTCCGATGCAGCAGTTCCTTTTTTTTTGCGCAGAAAATCATTGAGAGCGCGGACTAGGATTTTGGCGTAAGGAGAGTCGTCAGCTGCTGCAGGTTCTATGTCAAGACCAGCTGCATACTCCGCAAACATTCTCAGAGTCAGCCACATTACGGACGGCTTATAAAACGACGACGTGGCCCGATCCTTATTTGTAGGACGACCGCCCTTTTTTCCTACCTCCAAAATTTCTCCGGACATAAAACCCCCCATTTTGTTTCAGGTGACTCCCCATTGATGAAACCTGAGGAGCCATTATTGTGGAAACAAATAGCACTAAACACCAAGAAAGGGACATGAAATGACTCAATTGATGAGCACTGCAGAGGTAGCGAAGGCTCTTAAACTGCCGGTTCGGTCAATCTATCGGCTGGTAGTTCGTAAGATATTGCCCACTATCCGGGTTGGGCGGCTCTATCGTTTTCATCCTGAAAATATACACGAGTTTATTAAGCGATCGCTTTAGTAAGTGTGCCAGTGGGGGGAAAGATCAATGAATATTAAACAAATACAAATGGACAAAATAATCGATCGAGCTGCTATCGTTAATGCTCTGGTGGCTCTGCGCCCTATAGAATTTGGAATCATTCAGAACATAATTGTTCCAAAAAATGACACTCAAGAAAATGCTTTTTTCAAGATGGAACAAACGAGAAATCTACTTCAATCCCTATTGGAAGATTACTTCCCTCATGGGGGACTCGGCAATGAACCGCGAGGGTTTTCCAATGAACTTAGCTCCCGACTTAGTTCGCGATTTCGTTGAGGCCCATCAGCGATATACTGAATCCCCTGACGAATTTATCGCAACCTCCGCACTTTATGCAGGATCCATAGTCGCCGGGAGATGGGTCGAATTCAATAATCAGTTCTTAAATAACTATTATCTGATCGTCGGACCCACTGGAACAGCGAAGAAAACTACCGGTCAGAAATTGTCTATGAAGCTTTTGACTGATGTAAAGTTATTGAATCCGTTTTTACAGTTTCGACCAATTGAAATAAAGGACAACGAGGAGCAACCTGTTGGCCCAGATTCGGCTTACCCCCTCGTGACTCATTTTTCCATCGAGGGTTTACAATCTCACGCTGTTGGAGATGGGACAAGCACAGCCATTCAAATGGGTGAATACGGATCACTCTTTCAAGTAGGAAAGCGCCAGTCACAGCAAAATACCATCTCAGAGCTGACCAATATCGCCCTATGTCAGGATAGATGTCGCTTCAACAATGTTAAGAGTATTCGGGCAAAAGGACATCAAAAATGGTTCATCAAACGTTTTCAGAAGAGTTTAAGAAGTCAGCGGTTCAGAAGGTTCTCCTGCGAGGTTCAAAATCAATTAAGTTGATTTGCCAAGAGATAGGAATTTCCACTCCTTCC
>JANNCA010000203.1:0-22743 GCA_031386075.1 Oligoflexia bacterium | reverse complement strand
GGGTGAATGAAGTGTTTTTGAAACCATTTGATACAAAAAAAATGGTTCGAACCATAGGCTCCTATTTCAAGAAAAAATAACTCGATCAGGTTCCCGTGCTGAGTTCGACCTTCTAAAGGTTCGGGAATCTTTTTGAGTAGACTGCTGAAATCTTCTCTTTGAAGGTTGCAGGTGTAAAGGGTTTAATTAAATAGTTATCTACACCAGATGCAACAGCGTCTGCTATTTGAGACATTTCTGATTCTGCGGTGACCATAAGAAAGGCGAGATGAGCTAGGGTCTTTTCTCCCCTGCAGTAGCGTAGGAGTTCCAGGCCAGTCATGTTGGGCATATTCCAGTCGCAAACGACGAAATTGAAGGGTTGAGAAAGTTTAATGGCTTGAGTCAGCTGCTCTTTGCCAAGGCCCCCATCGGCAGCTTCCGTGATTTGAGTGACCCCTAGTTCTTTGAGTTGCCTTGCCACAGTCTTTCTCATAGCGAGCATATCATCAACTACGAGAAACTTAAGTGTGCCGATCGCTTTCATGGTATTGCCTTTCTAATGAATAGTTTAGATCTAACTTGTAGATATTACAATCTGAAACACACCTTCTGTGGATCCAAATTCTAGGACGATGACAGGTTTGTTACCGAGGTGAACAGGTTTTATGTTTTCACATTGAATCACAGTAGGAATCGCAGAAGCCAGGTTGAATCCACGGTGATTGAGGATTGCTTTTGCATGGCCGTAGATCCTGTTGAGTAGCTCTGCGACCCCACTCTTAATATCGTCAGTCAGCGACTCCTGATTTTCTCGGAACATATTAGACATTAATAAAAGAAATAACTTTTCAGTAAAGCAAAGAATAATATTGTCCTTAAAAGTTTCGCTTGTGATTCCGATCACAGCAGCTATTTGAAAATCGGGTTGCGGTTTGGTGCCCTTAAGATAGGTCACCGATCGGAGAGGTTTTAAGTTGACACTGTGTCTGCAGGGTCAAAATAGTTCCTTCTAGGAAGTGTTTGAAGAAACTTGCATCGAGTTGTTCCATGAGGGATTGGTTCCATTTCTCTAGGTTTAGGGTTTCGATTTTCCGTATTTTATTGCAAAAATAGCTCGTTTAAGTTTTTTTTTACGAGCAATTTCTTCAATTGAAAGTTCGGTTTGGTTGGACATCTCGTATAGGTCCTTAATGTCCGAGAAAATTACGTCAATCCCTCCTTGTTTGGAAATGTTGAGTCCCACCTGGCCGTTTTCAACAGTCTGAATTTGAGGGGTAATAGACTGTAAAAATTCTATAAGAGTTTCTCGGATGGCTTCTTCATCGTCAACAATGAGGAGAGTTTCCTTTGTATCGACTGCAGATGTTGTTAAATGATTTTCCATTTTTTACCAAAATTTTTTTAGATAAGTTATTTTTATGTTACTTCATGGATTGAAGAATTGGTGAAATTTCTTATAAGGGTAAATTTTTAAAATTTAAATTGTATTTATTAAAAAAAAGTCCAGTGAAATTGCACTCTCTGCTGAACTCCAGTAACTAAATCATAAGGAATATGATTGGTATAGGTTGCGACTTCTTCGATGGGGAGTTGATCTCCCCAGAGAATGACGGAGTCACCGACTTTGGCGCTAACGCAGTCGGTTAAATCTATGGTGAGCATGTCCATTGAAACTCGGCCTACAATTTTACAACGTACCTGATTGACCAGAACTGGTGTACCATTTCGGGCGGTCCTGGGGTAACCGTCACCATATCCCATTGCAACAACTCCCACTGGCATGTCCTGGGGGCAAATAAATTGGCTTCCATATCCAATGGATGCCCCTTTGTTGAGAGGACGAACGGCAATGAGACGGGTTTGTAGGGACATAACTGGGCGTAATCCAAGCTCCTGAGCTGTTTTTCCAGGAATGGGAGAAATCCCATAGATAGAAATACCAGGGCGTATGACGTCATAATGAGTCTCGGGAAGGCAAAAAATTCCCGCAGTATTGGCCAGGCTTTTAGGTCCTGGGAGATTTTCGGTAAAACTTTTGAATGTGTTCATTTGAATTTGGTTAAGCGGGTGCCCGGGTTCATCGGCGCAGGCCAAGTGAGACATTATTCCAACAGGTTGAAGGATGTGGGGGTGTTGGGTGAGTTGATCGTACGCCTTTTTGGCTCGCTCTGGGCTGAAGCCGAGTCGCCCCATTCCTGAGTCGATCTTGAGCCATGCTTGAAGAGGGAGGGGTAGGGAACACTTTTCTAACCAATTGAGCTGTGTTTCGTCGTGGAAGACAACATGAAATCTCTGGCTGGATGCAATCAGGAGTTCGTCGGGCTCAAAAACACCTTCGATCAAGGTGATGGGGACCTTAATTCCCACTTTGCGAATCGCTAAGGCTTCATCTATGGATGCTACCCCTAAACTATCGACGAAACGGGCCAGGCGAGAGGCAACAGAGCGTAATCCGTGGCCATAGGCATTGGCTTTGATCATTCCCATGATTTTTTTCCCATTGGAAATGCGTTGGATCACCTGGATGTTGTGGATTAGATTTTCGGTAGACAAGATTGCTATGGCAGCTCGACTCATCTTCTATTTTTATCATGTTGCCAAATGGCCGCGAAGAGAAAACGATCAGAAAACTTGAGTCCCTCACATTGCAAAAAGTTAGATTATCAAGTAATAATCCGAGAATGACGCAGGCAACCTCAGTCGAAATCGTGTCGTTTAGCATGACAACTCCTCAGCCCTCAAAGGCTGATCGTCAGCTACTCCAAACTTTTGTGACCTTCCATTGGGATCATTACCTGAATGATTTGAGGTATGTGCCGCTTTTGGATTATGAATACTTCGGGTCCAGAGTGCTAGGTATTCGGGGTTATTTTGAGCAGAAAAACTCGTTTTTTAAACACGGTGATGTTCGCTTATTTCTGGCAAGAAGCAACGGCCAGATTCTAGGTCGTTGTAGCGCCTATGTTAACCACAATCATAATACTCATTGGAAGGATCAAGTTGGGTTTTTTGGCCATTTTGAATGCGTCAATGATTCTCAGGTGGCTCGTGAGCTCCTTCGTTCTGCCGAGAGCTGGATTGTATCTAAAGGCCTGACTTCAATGCGAGGTCCTCAGAATTTTCCAGTAAATGAATTCACCCCTGGGGTGATGGTCGAGGGATTTGAGTCAAGACCTGTGATTTATTATCCTTATAACCCACCTTATTACAAAGATCTTTTGACTTCTGCTGGTTATGAAAGTGTCATGGACGTCCTCTCCTGGGAGGTGTCTGTAACAAATAATTCAATTCAGAGCCATCTGGAGAAATTGTCTAAGAAAATAGTTGAAAGGAATGAGGTTACTTTCGAGCATTGGGATCAACGGTCACTTAAAGTCAGAAAATTGGAAATGTTTGATATTTATAATGATGCTTGGAGTGATAATTTTGGTTTTGTGCCGTTTACCCGTGAAGAATTTGATCGTATCATTGACGATATGCAGTTAGTCATGAATAAAAAACTTTTCCTTTTTCTCTATGTCAGGGGACAGCCTGCCGCTTTTTTTGGTGGGGTTCCAAATGTTGCTGAGCTCATGTCGGCTTCTACTGGCGCAAAACGGCTTGAATTTTTACGGGCGATTAAACTCATACTTTTTAAATTCAGGATCAAGGGATTTCGCCTGGGCTATTTGGGAGTCAAAAAGTGTTTTCGTCGGCTAGGATTAGATGGGGTGATGCTCTGGAAGCAAAGCCAAATTTCCAAGCAATGTGGTTATGAGTACTGTGACATTGGTTATGTTTTGAAGAGCAATGCCCTTACGGTTCGTTTGGTAGAAAGGTGCGGAGGTCAACCTTCAAAACGATATTCTATTTTTGAAAAAATCTTATGGAAGAAGGCACTTCATGGTTGAGTCGGTCCACGACATAAAAAAGTCCAGGACTAGATCTTGGAAGTTCATAGAAATCGACCCAGATAAAATTTGGATTTGAACCCACCATGCTTTTATATTTTTCAATACGAGATGAAAGAAGTCCTTCTGCGTTGGCAATGCTTGCATCGGGTTCGTTTCCACCAAAGCTGGGGGTAATAAAATGTTGAAGAACCCAAAGTTTATTATTAGGGAATTCATTTCGGTTGAGAAAAGATTTTTGGTTATGTTGAGATTGATAGGGATCGTCATCTCTCAGTTCCTGCAAAGTATGAAATGAGTACCTGGTTTGCCATACGTAATCGGAAGTGAGATTGAGGGTGGGGAACTCGTAGATGGAGAGTCCTTTTTTGTCTTGGGAGAGATTGTTAAATAACACGAGCCTTCGCCCACTTTGGATCATTTGTTTGAGAGTCGGCCAAGATTCGTGTAGGTTTTGACTATGAATAAAAGGCAGGATTCCGGATTCTCTGAGGATATTTCCAAGATGCTCAAAGTCGGCTGCGTCATCTTCTAAAAAGAGGGTTAGAACTTCCTGGGGGTGAGAGTCTAGGAATTTCGCAAAGATTTTGAGTGTTTGCTTGAGTGTTTTTGTAGCGGGATCCAGCTCACAGGGATTGACTGAATTTAGGATTCCGCCACAGATTTTTTCTAAAAAGCCTAAATTTTCGCAAATTTTCCTTTCTATGGTTTCCTTAATGTCTTTTGAAAGACCATGGCAAGCATAAATTTCATTCTCAAAAGGATGAATCGGGAATTTCATGGCATGGATTCCATCGTCCAACTGTTGAATGAGGTTTCGGTCTTGATCGCTGATGTTACTGCCAGGAAGAAGAGCGAGCAGGCTGTTCTTTTGGGTAGCCATTCCATTGTGAGAGGTCGCGAAGCTGACCTCGTTATATCGTCGATGGCAAAGTGGGGCGCTGCCGTTGCAAAGTGGCTTTCCGCTTACCCACCTTGGGTTCATGGCAATCAAAAAGATGAAAGAAATACATAGTAACCCTAACCTCATCGTCCCTCTGTCCCCTTGAGGTTATAGTTTAGCTTCGTGAAAGCTAAAAGAGAAGTATTCCTAATCGAAAACTTGCGTATCGATTGTCTGCCCCGGTTGCTCCCCCAAATGCCCCGGTGATCCCTAGGTCGATCTCTTCGAAGAAAAACGAGAAAAACTCTTTTTTTTCAGAGTAAAGAGCTGGCAAACGGAGCGCAATGGCTCCAAAGCCTGGAACAAAGTCCGGGTGGTTGATGACGGCGCCTATACGAGCACCGATCGAAAAAACTCGAGTGATTTCGGTAAAGAAACCGAGCGAAAGAAGAGTGTTTTTTCGGGTGTTGTGAGTACTGTAGGGTACCAAGGATTCTACTGGCATGTGTAGGCTAGAGTTGTGAAAACTCAAATGTCAAACCTAGGATCAGGCCTAGATAAAAAATTCCTAAGTAATTTTATTTCAATAAAAGTCCTCCCACCTTTGAATCTCTCACACCTATTTAGAAACTTCAAAATAAATATTTATTACATAAAGTTTATGTAATAAATTCCGATATCAAAATACGGGGTGTTTTATGGAAATATTAACAAAAAAGTACTACCAATATGATTTAAACTATTATCTCCAGCCTGGAAATTGGATGGATAAATGCTCCTTGGAGTTAGTTATTGAGCAGTTGGAAAAGGTAAGGGACCTTTCAGGTGAAAGTCTAAATTATGGAATTCTAGATCAGAATTTAAGTGAAGATGAGAAGGTGAATTTTCTTAAAAACGCCAATATTTGTATTCTCAAGGATCGAGGAGAGCCCATTGGGTTTTTTTATAATCTAGTCTTAAGGGAACGTCCAGTTCCAGTGATTCATGCAGGCCTCATTGTTTTGGCGAAGAACCAGGGGTATGATCTCATTGGATATCCTTACAGTTTCATGACTTACCTTCAATTTAAAAAATATGGAGTTCACTTCTATACCAATATTTCTTCGACTCCTTCGATTATTGGAGTCTTTTCAGATAGTTTTAGTGGGGTATGGCCTAGTTACAAAGCAAATCAAATTAAGCCTCCAACCAAGGAGTACGTGCCAATTTTAGGTGTACTACAAGAAAAATATATAAAAAAATACTTTAAAATGAATCAGTGCGAAGTGGATAAAAAGAGATTTGTTCTCCGTTCGGGTTCAAAGGAGATGGGTTTTGAAACGGATATGAAGAAACTTTCTCGCTACCATAAACCAGAAGTAAATTATTTTTGCATGTTTTGGCTTGATTACGCTAAGGGAGAAGATTTGATTCAGATTGGAAAAGTTGATTTGAGAGCAGTCATCAAAATTAAACTGTTTTATTTTTTTAAAAAGATCAGAAGCTTCTTCGTAAAAATTCCAACTTCTAGAGTTTCTTTATGAATTTTACTAGAAATATCGGGTTGATCACAAAAGAGCAGCAGGCCAAAATTCAAGGAGCTTCCGTTTTGGTCTGTGGTGTAGGTGGCATGGGAGGGGTTTGTGCTGAAGTTTTGGTAAGAATGGGGGTGGGGCAATTGATCTTGGTGGACTCAGATGTTTTTGAAGAGTCAAATTTCAATCGTCAAATTCATTCGAATCAAAATAGTTTAGGAAGGTTTAAGGTGGAGGTACTTCAAGAACAATTCTTACTCATCAATCCTGCACTCAAGGTCCAAGTCTATTCTGAAAAAGTCTCTCAAGATAATGTTTCTAGAATTTTGGTCGGCGTTCAGTATGTGGTGAATGGAATGGATCAACTCTACGCAAGTATTTGTTTAGAGAGGGCAGCACGAAAGTGTGAGATCCCTATAGTTGATTCTTGGCTTACCCCCTTTGCGAGTGTATTCACGATGAAACCTGAAGATCCTCATTGGGAGGTGGCGCTAGACTTCCCGACTCAGAATAAGGAGGTTCAAGATATCACGGTTCAAGATTGCGAAGATTCGTTGCGTCGGGAGGTCGAGTATACCCTGAGTCATTTGAATCCTTACGAGTATGTGAAAGCTGATTTGGTTCAAGATGTTTTGAGCGGAAAAAGGGTGAGGCCTAGTTTGGCTCCTGTAGTTTGGCTGAGTGGAGTTCTTATGGCCAATGAAGTCTTTAAGATGATCATAGGACTCGAGTCAGTGGGACCTGAAGGGGTATTTTATGATCAGTATACTCATCAGCTCGTCACTGGAAAATCAAAGACTTGATCGAGGGTTGAGCCCTAGGGGCAATCGGATAACAAACTGAGTATTTGGACAGTTTGGATTGAGATGAACCTCACCATTGAGCTCCTTTGCAATTTTACGGACGATGCTGAGTCCTAAACCGTTTCCCTCTTTCCCCTTAGTGGAAAACAGGGGTTGGAATAGTTTTTCCTGGAATTGAATGGGGATTCCTTTTCCACTATCCGTGATTAGAATTTGAAGGAAATCAGAATCACTTAGGGTTTCGATTCGTACCCAATTTTGAGGGTGTCCTGACACGGCGTCGATAGAGTTATTGACTAGATTGACTAGAATCTGACATATTTTTATTTTCTCACCGAAAATGGGAATGTCAAAGTTTCCCTTTAGTTCAACCGTCACTTGTTTCTTTTGGGCTCTGATACTAAACTCCTGAGATGCTTCGCTCATACACTCAGAGAGGTTGAGACTTTCATGATTCTCGGTGTGAATGTCTCGAATTGAGTCTTTAGTATGGGTGATGATTTTTTTTATTTTCTCGACTGACCTAATCATTCGATCGACATCTAATGGGGGAGTGTCCCCTGTAATTTCTCGAATTTGAAAATCTAAAACCGTTAAAGGACTGCTGATTTCGTGTACAATCTCTCCTACGATGTTACCAAATTGGGCCATATTTTCAATATTTTTCTGTTCTTCGCTTTGAGTGAGAGCCTCTGGGACCAAACGGTCTAAGATTTCCTGAGTGAAGGGTTTCTCGATAAAGGAGAAGACACGGTTTTCAATGGATTGGAGGATGACGTCTTTAGAACTGAAAGCAGTGATCATGATCGTCGGAGTTTTATTTTTTGATTTCTTTAGGTGCTGGAGTAAATCTAAGCCATTGCCTTCGGGCATGTCATAGTCGGCAAGAATGAGGTCGAAACTTTCTCTCTTCAAGAGCTCAATTGCGCTGTTTCCCGAGTCTACACAAGTAATTTTACCGTATTTACTGAGTAATATGGAGAGAATTCTCCTGATCGATTCATCGTCGTCGGCAACGAGTAGTTTTTTTGAAATCAATTCCTCTTGATTCGGGCTGGACTCATGGTTCATAAGGGTGAGTTCCTGTTTTCTGATTTTATTTTATGGAGGATTATTTTTTTAGGAAACTGAATTGCGAGATTAACTCCGTTAATTTGATTGAAATATTTGTATTTTCCACCAATGGCTTTAATATAATCTTTGATGATGAGGACCCCTAATCCGCTTCCTTCTTGTTTGTCAGTAAAGGATGTATAGGGATTGTTTAGATTTTTCAGTGTGGCAGGATTCAATTTTGACCCCGAGTTGTCGGAAATTCCTAGCAGATAGTCTTCGCAGAATACTGTGATTTTTCCGCTCTTAACCCCATTTTTATTTATTGCTTCACAAGAATTAATAATTGAGTTGATGATGATTCTATTGATGTAGTCTGCCTTTGTTTTTAGGGTCATGTCTCCAATGAGGTCGATGTTGATTTTTCCGATTTTGGACCTAAATATTTTTTTAACAGATCGGATGACGTCGCTTATTTTAACCGGACTGTCTTTGAAACCGCTTTGGGTGGCAACCAGTAGATTCATCTCCATAACAAACTCCTTGACGGCCAAAATGTCTTCATTCAAGTAGGTTACAAGTAACGAGTTCTCTGGAGTGAATTCACCCGCAGTTGCTTTTTTGATGAGTAGATCGCTATAGTTACAGGGGCCGGATATCATTCCTTTAATGTCATGAACAATCGAACTGATGTTTTTTCCAAGGTCAATGAATCTTTGATACATTTCGTTTCGTTGGACCTTTTCATCAAAAAATACGCTGGCACCCGTGTAGGCAATCACAGTAGAGATCATGGTCCCTGTAAGAATATCTCCAAAAAAAGATGTTGAAATCGAATTTGTTTGCAATTTGAATTCTGGGCTTTGATGGACGGTGATCAAAACCCCATCGAAACAAAAAAGCCCGAAGGTAAAAAGTCCAGCGAGAAGCCGCTTATCAATATAAAATATAAAAGGGAAAATATTCGTTACTTGAATATAGGCTAGCCAATAATTGGGTTGAAAGTATTGTCCGTGACATTCATAGAAGAGGGCCGTAAAAAAGAAAATCAGCGAATAATAGGTGAAGATCTGTTCAAATTCTGTGAGCGCTAAAATAACGCAAAGCATAAGGATTACTAGGGTCCCGATTCGCCCTAAAAGGTAGAGAGAGAAGTGAGTATGATGAATGAGGAGGGGCCACTCTTTGATGAGCATCAAAGTAGCAATGGATGCGAATACCCCAGAAGAGATGACGACTCCTCTTTTTTGCACTCGTTCAAGCATAGAGATTGAATTGTACTCTTATTTAGATTAAGTTACAAAATTTTGCGTGAATCTGTCTATTCTGCCTGGTTAGCACTTCACCTGGAGAATATAGAGGTAGGCGATGCCCCCGTGAAACGATAAGTAGCGCATTTTCGAAAAACAGCCGGTCAGGGAGGCCATGTTTATGAAATCCTCTCGGCAAGGAAATGAAGCGGATGAAGTCTGGAGGTAGCGATAGGCTTGAGGTTGACCGCTGATCCACCCCCCTATTCGAGGAAGGATCCACTGGGAGTAGATTTTGAACAAAAAAGAGATGAGAATTGAAGTGGGCTGTCCAAATTCAAGTATAAGAACCTGGCCCCCAGGTTTTACGACCCGACCCAGTTCTGTGAGTGCATCTGTGGGATTTTTTACGTTTCTGATTCCAAAAGAGATGCTGGCTAGATTAAATTGATGATCTGGGTAGGGAAGCTGGGTTACATCTGCCCACTCAAATTTTGCCGTTGAATTCTGGAGTCGACCCTTAGTGCGGGCCACTTCAAGCATAGGTTCACAAAAGTCAGACCCAGTGACCTGGCCCGTACCCTGAAGCAGGGATTCAAAGCGAAAAGCTAAATCTCCAGTTCCAGTAGCGCAATCCAGAATATGGTCATTTTTCTGAATCTGGGCTTCCCGAACCAGTCTGTTTTTCCAGCGGTGATGAATACCCCAGGATAGGACTGCATTGGCTCGGTCGTATTTCTTAGAAATGACTCCAAACATGTTTTGGATGGAGTGAGGGTCTTGAGCGGTTAATTGATCCACTGGGAAACCTTTCGTTTCGTGTTTTCGGTGGAAGGCTTTCCGCAATGTTCTTGAGATTCGCCCATTGAAGCGAGGAGGGGGCCGTCAAAGGAAGGGCCGTCGACCGCGTGAAGGACCCTGGCTAGTCGAGGAACCATCAGTTTAAAGTCTTCGAGGGTGAGGGCTTGCTCTCCATCGGACAAGGCTTCCTTTGGATTGGGGTGAACTTCTACCATGATGCCGTCAGCGCCTGCCGCTGCGGCTGCCCAGCACATAGGCGCAACGAGTTCTCGCATTCCAGTCCCGTGGCTGGGATCTACAATCACGGGAAGGCCTGAACGTTTTTGGAGAAATGGAACTGCAGAGAGGTCAAGGGTGTTGCGAGTGGATCGTTCGAAGGTGCGAATTCCTCTTTCGCAAAGGATGACTTGTTGATTTCCTGCTCTCAGGATGTATTCAGATGCTGCTAAAAATTCCTCTAAATAGGCTGCCAGCCCTCGTTTGAGAAGGACAGGTTTTCTGAGTTGCCCTAGTTCTTTGAGTAATTCGTAATTATGCATATTTCGGGCGCCCACCTGGAAAATATCAACGACATCACTCAAGAGTTCGACCTGGCGAGGTCCAGTGATTTCGCTGATTAGGGGTAAGCCGACTTCTTTCTTGACGGTTTTGGCAATTTCAATGGCTTCCTCGCCTAGACCTTGAAAAGCTTGAGAGTGAGTTCGCATTTTAAAAATTCCGCCACGAAGCGCGGTCGCCCCAGATTGCTTCACTTCAAGTGCAATTTTTCGAAAGATTTCGTAGGACTCAATAGAGCAAGGCCCTGCAATCAGGGAAAAACGCCGAGCTGGGTTTTCAGGCGTGATTGGATGTGCTGAATTTAGACTCCCGTTCATAAGTGAGTTAGGCTAACCCTTTTTACGAGTTCAAGCAAGTATTTGTCAATTGACCGTATTTGTTATAGGTGTGACACACAAGGACATCGGTTGTGACCTTTGAGATTTTTGAGTTTTTAAATTCGGGTTGCCTTTTTTCTGCCGGACCCCGTTTTCCCGATCGAATCCAAGTTGCGTGGGGAGAACCCCTAAGCTGTTCCCATGCAGTTGAAAATCAGTTTTCGGTTTATTCACCTGATTTTTTTCTAGAAGATTTCAGGCCTTGGTCGATTTTTCCAGAATCTCTCCCTTTAAGTCGAGCGGTGTTGATTCAGGCTTTGGAGAAGTTTTCTGCTGAATTTCATTCTTCCTTGTCCGAAATTCAATGGAATCAACCTAGCTACGAGGTTTTTAGTGAGATTTTTTTAGATTTGCAGAGTCGAATTCATTCCGGCGACCTGAAGAAAGGTGTCCCCGTGTTTTTTGAGAGGGCTCCGCTTCAGGTGACCTCAGAACTTCGAGTGCGGCGGATTTGCCAGTGGATACTTAAAATGCTCTCAAATACCCAAAATGTCCCTGTATATCCGTATGGGATCTGGAACTTGAAGCAGGGGATTTTGGGCGCCACTCCCGAGCTTCTCTTTCGACAAAGTTCGCACCAGGATTTTCAATGGCGGGTCGAGACAGTGGCCCTGGCGGGAACGCGTTTGAATTCGAGTTCTCGCCCTCTACCGTTCATCCCCTTGATTCAAGACCCCAAAGAACTTGAAGAGCATCAGATTGTCATTGATGGAATTCAATCCTCTTTGAGAGGCTTGGGTTCACTCTTCAAAGGAGAAACCAGAGAACTCACTTTACCCTCTCTTTCTCATTTATTCACACCTTTGACTTTAGAGTTGAATTCATCGACTCGGGGGAGGTCGATTTTTGAAGAATTAGTGACCCGACTCCATCCGACACCGGCACTCGGCGCATTCCCGAGGCAAGAGGGGGCGGTGTGGCTTCGTTCGCTTCAGGAAAGAGGAGATCGATTGAAATTCGGTGCCCCCTTCGGGGTTCTTGGAGCTTTCGATGAAGGCTGTTGTGTGGTGAGTATTAGAAATATTCAATGGAAAGATTCAGTGCTTTTAATCGGGGCAGGCTGCGGGGTGATTGCGGCCAGTCAGTTGGACCGAGAGTGGAATGAAGTTTTAGGGAAGATCCAATCGATTCAGAGAATCTTTGGAATGGAGGACCTTCCATGAGTGCGAGTCAAGTGAACACATTGCTTGCGAAGCAGGTTTTATTCTCGTTGTATTCAAGTGGAGTTGAGGAGTATTGTATTTGCCCAGCTTCGAGAAATGCCCCTTTTCTTGCGGTTTTGATAGCTAATCCTGGCTTATTTAGGGTGTTCTATTTTTTTGAAGAACGTTCTGCTGCTTTTTTTGCTTTAGGGCGCATGAAACTGATTGGAAAATCGGTGGCAGTCATTACGACCTCGGGCACGGCAGCCGGTGAGCTTTTGCCAGCAACCATGGAAGCCTACTATTCAGGGTTGCCCCTTGTCCTGCTGACTGCGGATCGGCCTAAAAAATATCGAGGTTCTGGGGCCCCTCAAGCCGCTGAGCAAGTGGGGCTCTTGGGTATCTATGCTTCAAGAACCTACGATTTAGAAGCGCCAGGAGATCAATTGATGGCACTGGATCTAGGGTCTCATCGGCCGGTGCACGTGAATGTCTGTTTTGACGAGCCCCTATTAGAACCTGAGCTGACGAGCCAGGGAATCCAAAGTCCGTATGAAGGCACTCCTTTTTGGCCTGTTGAAAAGGCTGTAGCGGGACCTTTTGCGACTTTCCAGAGCTTTTCTCGACTCGAGATCCGAACCAAACTTCAGAATTTTTTTAAGGAATCCAAGTCTCCGATTGTTTTGGTGGGTTCGCTTCATTTGTCTGACCGAGAAGCCGTAGCGCAACTCCTGCTTCGGTGGGAGATTCCTTCTCATTTTGAAGGTCTCTCGGGCTTAAGAGAAGATAAGCGCCTGGAGGGCATTCGAGTTCATGCGGGTGACTCAGCTTTAGAAAGAGCAGCCCAAGGTGACTTTCGGGTGGATGGTCTTTTGCGGATGGGTGGAGTCCCGACGTCTCGATTGTGGCGCGATTTTGAGACGAAGTATTCCAAACTTCCAGTTTTGTCGATGAGTACTTTGGAGTTCACCGGGCTCGGACGACCATCAGAATTGATTTATGGTTCGTTGGATCTCATTTGTAGAGAAATTCAAAATCATTTAAATGAAGATTCAACCGAGTGCACTCCTTTTCGGGCGGTGGATTCCCGAACCGGACAACGCTTTTTGGAGCTGGATCGCACCCACAGGCAACACCTCGACCAGTTGCTGAGGGAGGAGCCTGATTCTGAGCCGGGGATGGTGGCGGCATTGACTCGTCAAATTCCTCGCGGATCCAGAATTTATCTCGGAAATAGCCTTCCCATAAGGGAGTGGGATCTTGCTGCCTCTATTGAGGATCGAAAATTTGAAATCGGGGCCTCCCGAGGTCTCAATGGAATTGACGGTCAGGTTTCGACGTTCTTGGGATTTTCTTCACCCCATCACCAAAACTGGGCTATTCTTGGAGATCTGACAGCTCTCTATGATTTGCCCGGTCCATGGATTCTCTCACAAATGAAAGAGACTCATACGAATTTGGTGGTGATCAATAACGGGGGGGGGAAAATTTTTTCCCGTATGTATCCTCAACCTGAGTTTCAAAATCAGCATGGCCTACGATTTCGATCCTGGGCTGAGCTTTGGGGGCTCAACTATCAGTGTTGGCTTCAGGTTCCAGATTCCCTTGTGAGTCAGTCTCCGAGGCATCAGATGATCGAATTGCTTCCCAATGAGGAGGCCACTCGGCGATTTTGGATTGAATATCAAAAACTAGGATGATCCAGTTTGAGGAATCTTATGAAGTTTGAAGGCAATTTTCACTGTTTACATGGTTTTTTAGGAACCAGCTCAGATTGGGACGGAGTTTTGCCAAAGGACCTTCGGGAGGTGCGCTATGATTTATTCTCGAAGGAAAATTCTGGAGTTGAAGGGCTCTGGGGTTTTGGCCGAATCAAAACAAAGGGCCCGAATTTTCTGGTGGGCTATTCCTTGGGGGGAAGGTTAGCTCTTCAAGCCTTGATCGATTCGCCTTCCGATTGGTCTGGGGCCGTCTTGATTTCGACTCACCCTGGACTCCCTTCTGAATTTGAAAGGGAATCTCGCTTGAAAGCCGATCAGTCGTGGGCTCATCGATTTCGAGATGAAAACTGGGACAGCCTGATTCAGAGTTGGAATGATCAGCCTGTCTTGAGGGGAGGGGGGGTACCCCGAGTCAGAAAAGAGGAGGATTTTTCTCGAGAAGCATTGGCTGAAGCGCTAGAAACCAGGTCTTTAGGCCTCCAAAAAGATTATCGATCCGTACTCAAAGCATTGAGAGTTCCCATTTTGTGGATTTCAGGAGAACTCGATGTTAAGTTTCGCCTCATTGCTGAAGAGATGGCGACACTCAATTCCTGCTTTCAAGCTCGGGTCGTGGCAGGAGCGGGACATCGGGTCCCTTGGAATCAGCCAGAGGTTTTTCAGCAAGCAGTGATCGAGTATCTTAAATCAATCAACGTCAGTCAGTGAGTGAGGAAATATGAAGGATTCAATCAGCCATGAAACTTGGATCAAGGTTCGAGACTATCAGGATATCAAATTAGAAAAGACGGAGGACGGCGTCGCAAAGATTACAATCAATCGTCCTCATGTGAGAAATGCCTTTCGGCCAGAGACGGTCCAAGAGCTTTTGAGCGCGTTTGATTTTTGCCGCGACGAAAGCTCCATTGGAGTTGTGGTCCTGACGGGTGAAGGAGATGAAGCTTTTTGCTCAGGAGGCGACCAGAAAGTTCGAGGTCACGGCGGCTATGTGGGACAAGATGGAGTAGCCCGTCTGAATGTGTTGGACCTCCAAAAGAAAATTCGGAGTTTACCTAAGCCAGTAGTGGCGATGGTCGCTGGGTATGCAGTGGGCGGAGGGCATGTTCTTCATATTGTCTGCGATTTGACGATTGCAGCAGAGAACGCCCGATTCGGTCAGACTGGGCCTAAGGTTGGGTCTTTTGACGGCGGGCTCGGTAGCAGTTATCTCGCCCGAATTGTAGGTCAAAAGAAGGCTCGAGAAATTTGGTTTCTTTGTCGTCAGTATAGCGCCCCTGAAGCTCTTGAGATGGGACTCGTCAACCATGTTGTTCCATTAAAAAATCTAGAAGAAGAAACTTTGCGGTGGTGTCGTGAAATGCTTCAGCACTCACCCTTGGCGATTCGTTGCTTGAAGTCCGCTATGAATGCGGATTGCGATGGACAGATGGGCTTATTAGATTTAGCGGGAAATGCGACTCTTCTTTATTATCTTTCTGAGGAAGCTCAAGAAGGAAGAAATGCCTTTGTCGAAAAAAGAAAGCCTAATTTTAGTCAGTTTCCAAGGCTTCCCTAAATGGGGGACGGCACTCAACGATGAATGCTCGGCAATGGCTGATGGCCAGTCGACCCAAAACCCTAGCACTCGCATGGACCCCCATTTTAGTGGGGACTGCACTCGCGTTTGCTGTTTATGGAGCAGTTCGTATTGAACTCAGCGCTTTAGCATTTTTAAGTGCCATGTTGATTCAGATTGGAACGAATTTAATTAATGACGCTCTCGATTTTAAAAAAGGGGCAGACACGCCAGAGAGGTTGGGACCGAAGAGGGTCACTCAATCTGGCTTGATGGATGCGGATCGGGTTCTCTCCTTAGGTTTATTTTGCTTTGGATTGTCTGCCCTCGTCGCGATTCCTCTGGTCATGGCAGGAGGTTGGCCATTGATTGCTATGGGTCTCTGCTCCTTTCTTGCAGGCTATGCTTACACTGGAGGGCCCTTTCCCCTAGCCTATAGGGGATTGGGAGACCTGTTCGTCCTGATCTTCTTTGGATGGGTGGCACTGTGTGGTGTGTACTATTTAAATACTGGAACCTGGGACTGGAGAGCCTGGGTGGCAGGTACCCAAATGGGATTATTAGCTACGATTCCAATCGCCATCAATAATATGAGAGACCACGCGACGGATCGTCGGGTTGGCAAAAGAACCTTGGCCGTGCGGTTGGGTTTATCATGGGTACGACTGGAAATCGCCCTGCTTTGTTTTTTGCCTTTTCTCATTGGAGGATTTTGGTATGGAGAAGGATTTCGATGGGCCACTTTCTTACCCCTTTTTACCTTTCCTTTAGCTCTATTTTTATTTTTCAAGATGGTGACGACTGAGCCTGGAGTAATTTATAATCGGTTTCTCGCATGGGGGGTCGCGCTGGATGTCTTTTTTGGGATCCTTTTGAGTTTGGGTTTTCTCATTTGAAAAGCGGAAGTGATGAGTGAAAAACCAAAGTCCCTGGGGTCAAATTTTTGAAAGCTCCTATGAACTCAGCCCCCGGGCTGCGATCGGAAGTGTGGCCGGTCAGCGGTCCCGGCAGGGAGCATTGCTGCGATTTGAATTTTCAGGTGAATCAGTTCATTCTGGTTTCCAGGTAGGTTATGCCGATTGTTTTCCTTGGCCTGAGTTGGGAGATGCGCCTCTCCCCGCTCAGCTAGAAAGTTTAAAGACAGGAACTTTAGCTTCTCTCACCCCGCTGACAGCTCGTTCATATGAATTGGCTCGAGTCGATGCGGACGCGAGGTCGAGAGGTGTGAGTTTATGGGAGGATCTGCGGATTCCTTCGAGCCATGCCTTGGTCACGGATCTGAAGAGTTTCTCTTGTGGCACTTTGAGACGGTTTTCGGCTGAAGGATTTACCCATATCAAATTCAAGTTGAGGTGTGAACAAGAAGACGTTCGAACACTTCTAGAATATTGCGATCAATTTAAGAGTTTAAATTTAAAGATTCGTCTGGATTTCAATGGTGCATTTTGTTCTGATCAAGTTCATTTATTGCTCAAGGAATTATTGCCTCTGATGGACAGGCTTGACTTTATTGAGGACCCTTGTCCCTATGAACCCACAGTTTGGGCTAGTTTGCAGAGACAGTGGAATATTCGACTGGCAATGGATCATCTTCCAGATGATCTAGATTTTTCTAATATTCAGCCACATTTAGGCGCTTTTTCGGTGCTTGTAGTCAAACCTGCGATTCAAAATCCTGATCGAATGATTCACATTGCGAATAGGCTGGGTGTTTCTGTGGCTGTCACCAGCTATCTGGATCATCCATTGGGCCAGTTGGGAGCAGCCTGGGTGGCCGCCCGTATGGCAACTCAAAAGAGTCCTCAAATGGGTCCGAGAATGGAAGTCTGTGGACTGCTTTCTCATTTTGCTTATGGAGAAACACTGTATGCGAGTGAAATCAAATCGATGGGTCCTTTTTTGCTGGCCCCCAAAGGGACTGGTTTTGGAATGGATCAACAGCTTTCCAGGGAAAATTGGAGGGAGATTTGAGGTAAGTTTTGGATCGGGTACTTTTGACTCCGGGAACGGAGACCTCAAGTCGCAACAGGTCCCGATCCAGAACTTACAACAGCCTTTAAAGGAGTGACTTCATTTGAATTTGATCTTGAATTCTAGAGTCGATTGGTCTTCTACGGATCATTTTAGTTTGTTGAATCCCAGATTTTCTGAGAGTCAAAAGAGTGAGCTTTTTGGAATGATTCGGAAAGGGATTCCTTCTGATTTGGATCCGTCGGTATTTATATTGAGTTCTGGAACTACGGCGGCTTCTGATTTTGATTTGAAGTGGATAGCGCTGAGCAAGTCCGCTCTTTTGGTTTCAGCGGAGGCAGTCAATCTGCATTTACAAAGTGATGCCTCAGATGTTTGGATTCACTGTTTACCAGAATTTCATGTCGGAGGATTGGGGATTTGGGCACGGGCATATTTGAGTGGTGCACGGGTTATTTTGCTTCCGAAGTGGGAGGTCTCTGAGTTCGTGACTCAGATCCAAAGGTATCAGGCCACCCTGAGCTCCTTAGTTCCCGCCCAGGTGTACGATCTAGTGCAAGCTGAAACCGCTTGTCCTGCTTCCATGAGAGCGATTGCAGTCGGAGGAGGGGCGTTGTCGGAGGTCCTTTATCAGAAGGCGAGGAAACTTCGTTGGCCTCTTCTTCCGACCTATGGAATGACAGAGGCAGGGTCTCAAATTGCTACGGCCGGGCTTCAAACGATTCAATTCAATGAGCGAATCGAGTCAGAGACTCGGGGGTGCGAAGGTTTGCCTCGATTGATGGTCCTTCCTCATTTGGAGGTCCGAGAAGGAATCGAAAGTAGATTAGAGTTTCGAGGAAAATCACTCTTTTCTGGCTCTATCGGTCGACGGGGCAAAGAAATCGTTTTTGAAGATCCTAAAAATGAAGGATGGTTCACTTCCCTGGATCGTGGCCGGGTGTGCGATCATTCCCTACAGATTTTAGGTCGAACGAGTGATTTTGTAAAAGTGGGAGGTGAGAGTGTCGAAATGGGACGCCTTCGGGGGTTGCTTGAGGAAGCTCGATTGAAACTCGGCGTAATCGCGGATGTAGTTCTTCTGTCCGTACCTGATGAAAGACTAGGACAGGTGATTCATTTGATTTCAGATCGAACGCTTCAGGAGGACCTTGGAGGAAATTTAATTCAAGCTTTCAATAAATTGGTTTTCGGTTTTGAGAGGATTCGTAAATGGCACAAAGTCGATGCTATTCCGAGAACTTCCTTGGGGAAACTTATTTCAGCAGCCCTGTTGCGAGAAATTGTTGGGTCAAATTCACCTTAAATTTTTTTTTACATATTTTTAAATTTATGCTAGCTGCACCACAAGTTCTAGGGGGATCTTATGATTGGGGTTTCGAAAAGTAAAAAAATTTGGATTGCCTATTTATTCATTCTGCATGGATTAGCTTCTATTGCGCCAGCTTACGCCTATGAATATCAAAGTGCTAAAAATGTAGAATATCTAGGAATCGAAAGTTATCGAGATGTAAAAATAGTCAATTGGGCAGAGAATGTCCAGTTTCATCCCGAAATCGTTTTCGTTCCAAAAACAAAAGAAGATCTCATCAAGATTATTCAAGACGCTCATATTCATCAAAAGCGAGTCACCCTGATCGGCAAGGGGCATTCTTGGAATCCACTGATGGAAGGGGCTGAATATCTCATATCGACCGTGCAACTCAATCAGGTTTGGGTTCATGAAGAGGAAAGTTCAGTGACCGTTGAAGCTGGGGCGACCATTGCCCACGTGGATCAAATCATTGAAAAAAAAGGATTCATGGTTCCCTGTAATATTGTGGGTACGACCGACATTACTTATGGCGGAATTATGGCTACTGGCTCTCATGGATCGGGTCGCGACTGCCCGACGATGAGTGATTTTATTCAAGAAATTGAGTTCATTAAAAGTAATGGTGAAGTAGAGGTTGTGAGCGAGGCCACCCATGGTGAAGAAGTTATGAATGCAGCTCGACTCAACCTCGGTCTTTTCGGAGTGATGTACAAGATTAAATTTAAGGTACAAAAAGCGTTTAACGTTCAGGTGACAGATCAAGGGGTTCCTCTTGAAAAGTTATTTGAAGTCCTTCCCGATTATTTAAAAGAAAAAGAAGATGTTGAAGTCCTCTGGTTTCCGATGACAGAACGAGCGATTATCAAATCATGGGTTCGAACGGATCAAGCGGAAAACTTTGGCACCCTCACATCACGGCTCGAGCTAGGATTTACCAAATGGGCACTCTACCAAGGATTCAGACCTGTGATTAAATTTTTTATGGAAGAGGTACCTAGTTCTATTTCTTGGTTTGCTCAGGGTCTTGGCAAACACCTCTTTCCGGATCGGACTTATATCGAAACTGCCAGTAAAGCGATTCATTACGTGAATGAAGCTGAAAATTATCCTATTAACGAAACTGAAATTGCAGTTGCCTATGATTTTAATGACCTGTCCAATGTCAAAAAGGGATGGGACTCGATGGTTCATTCAGTTTATAAAAATTATTCTCAAGGTAATACTTCCCTTAATATTATTGTTCATATGAGATTTCTTAAGTCGAGTCGTGCTCTTCTGAGTCCTTCCTACAAAAATGAACGAACCTGCTATATGGACTATGGGAGCTACTATAAGACTCCGGGCTGGACCGAGTTGGTCAATCAAATTTGGGAAGAATGGCGCACGATCCCTGGCGTGAAACTTCATTGGGCCAAAGACATGAGGGCCTATAAAGATCTAGATTTGTGGGAGATGTACGGAGCTGAGAATGTGAATCAATTCCTAAAAATTAGAAGTGAATTCGATCCCTCTGGAATGTTCCTAAATGACTTTATGAAAAAGATTTTTAAATTAAATTAAATTATATTTAGTTAAAATAACTTAGGTTGAAAACTTAGGAAGTTTTTTATCGTGGCGGGGGCTATGTCTATTGATTCTAAAGACAAAGGAAGTTTTCCAAGAACTGTTCTTATTTTTAGAGCAGGCCCACTATTTTTGGGAGCCGCTCATACCCGAGCAGTTGGTTAAGTTACGGACTCAGGGGCATGCTTTAAGTCGACTCAGTCAGTACTTTGGACTGGGGCTCCAGGTGGATCGTGAGAAACTTAGACTCGAAGGTCTTGCCTCAGAGGTCATTGAATTTGCGGATTCGTTGAAACTCGCCATCAGTAGACCGGGGAAGTTCTATGTCCCTCATAGTCACTGGAGTCCCAATCCTGAATCACCTCGCCAATATGTCCATTTTGGTCGAGAGTCTGTTTTCTTGATTCAGCAGCTTTATCGATATTGGAACCGATTTGAAAATAAACGAATTCTTGACCTGGGTTGTGGAAGTGGGCCTATTTCTCTAGAGTTGGGACAAATTGCTGAAGAGATCCTGGGTCTAGACTCTTCTGAACAAGCCATCGCCTGGGCGACGGCATCAGCTGATTTGCAAGGTAATAAAAACATTCATTTTACGTGCATGGAAATAGGAGATCGAAAAGAAGAGGCTCGTCTATTACCTGGGACTTGGGATATTGCCCTATTCAATCCTCCTCTCGCCATTCCGAAAGTGGCTCGTTTTCTTCCGCACCGAGATGGAGGTCGTTGGGGGATTGAGTTGCCTCTCCTTTTTTTGGATTTCTCCTATGACCTCCTCAAACCTCTGGGCGAAGTCTACTGCCTCATGAGCAATCCCTTTCGAAAAGGGAGATCCCTCTTGTTAGAAGAGTTGAAAAGTCGAAGCTGGATGATTCAGGAAAGCATTTGCCTGGATCAACGCTTCAATCATCACCTTTACAAAGAAGATCTTTATGAGGAGCAGGGGATTGAGCGAGTTGAGCTGTGCTTCTTCCGGTTGCAGAAAAAATCCTGAAACTATTTACTCGCATTGGGGGAAATTTATTACGTATCAGAGAGTTAATACCCAGGCAGTTGACACTTCAATTGGTTCGAGATTTAATGCTACAATGCAGTCAAGCCTTAGGCTAACGTGGAGCGCAATACTATTAGTCGGATTGCTGGGATTCAATTTAATAGTAACTCGAAGGAGTTATGCTAATTATAATTATGACAATTCCAACCGAACCCTAGATGAGTCCATTCACCTGCTTTCGGTGGGAGCAGGAATTTCGTCACCCTCACTGACATCTTCGCTCGGTCAAAATCCTGCAGGATTATTTTTTATTCAACAAACAAAACTACTAGGTGCAATTGGGTTTACAAATTCTAACTTTAACCCAGTTGGGTTCGGGGGCTTAGTTTTCTTGGGCAATGGCTCGGTCGGCGGCGGTCTCGGAATCCAAACTTTCAATGGAGTGGGGAATAATGCTGGGTCAATTGTTCTTTTAGACTTTGGACTTGCAGCCGAAATTCCATCGTTAAACCTTTCGATTGGCGCTACTGGATCCTATTTGAGCGGCTCATCAGGGACTGTTTTGGCCCCCGGGGGGGCCTATGGTCCGCTGGGCCTGGATCTGGGTATACTTTACAATCCTCGGGGAGATGTTCATTTCGGGCTGACTACCTTTCAGGTTCAAGCTGGAATCGAAGCCATTGCAGCTGGTTTGTCCGCCGAGGCTACGCAGTGGGCAACTTTCGCCGTTGATGGAGCTATTGATCCCAAGGGGTGGGGAGGAACCACTCTCAAGCCTGCAATGGGGATCCATCTGAGTGACTTTCAAATCTCGTTTGGATATGGGTTTGCTTTAGATAATGCAGCCATTCCGAATTGGATACGTCGGGGAGGATCGCTAGCTGTAGGATTTAAGATAAATTGGCAAGTTCACGTACAAGCATATTACAATGAGTTAGCTTTGTACTATTTCGGACTAACAGTCAATTTGTAGTGATCGAGCTTCGGTCAGGAGTTAGGTGCAGCAAGCCTCTGACTGGCAAGCCAAGGGGACCAGCATTCTGGGTGATCTTTGGCTTCTTTCGCGTTTCTCTGAAGAGAGACCAAATAAAACAGACGGATACTCATCTTCATTCTTATTCTAAGTTTTAAGCTGTCTTGATTTTATAGACAGTATTCAATTATTTTAATTTAATTTCAGCAGGTCGCAGTAGACTGCAAAGACATTTTTTTGAATAATATAGATTAGAGTGCTGTTATTTATATATTTTTTTTATAGATTTAAATAGACAAAAAAGAATAATTCTATTAAAACAATTAAAATTTTATGATAAAAATAAAAAAAGATGTATTTCTAGTCTTTACAGTGTTTGCATTTTACTCGATTAGCCT
>JANNCA010000197.1:0-2929 GCA_031386075.1 Oligoflexia bacterium | reverse complement strand
CCGGTTCGATCTGCCTCTTTGATCGACTCTTGGTCTCCAACTTAGCGCCCGCAGTACACATCAAAGTTAGTCGTTGGACGAGTGAGGCAGAAGCACAAACTTAGATGAGGGAAGGTGCAACTGCCATTCCTTCTGAAATTGGAGCTAATCAGCGACTGTATGTTACAACCCATGGAGCACCTAAACCAGGTGGGACAGGTCCTGTTAGAATTGATTTTGAGGTACCTGAAGCAATGTTGCAAGGCGCAGAAAATGCTGAGTGGAGACAAGTGCTCCAACCGCAAGCAAATACGCCAATCTATAATGTTCAGATTAATCTGCCCTAATAGAGGACTAGGTATTTAATATGAAGAAACCTATTAAGATCAGTTTCGAGTTTGGAATCGTGATCAGAAAAGATGCGATCAAAACAAAGCATATTGCCAAAGAAAAGATCACGGAAGTATTTGAAGGTGAAAAACCTCTTGATGAAAGTGATGTCCTCCTATCGTATGGTCCTCATTTTGGTGCTGACGCAATGGAAGAATTGGGAAAGCGTTTGTCTAAATTAGGTTTAGAGTACATTGACGATTTTTTTTACTTTCAGGGCGACTTTCCAGATTGGGCAGAATTTTCAGTCAATTTAAAGTGAAACTGGTTTAGCTTTCATAGGGACTGACATTCTTCACATGCTCCGCTCTAAAATTGCCGCACAAGTCCACGGTCAGCCGAATCGACTGATGACCCAAGTTTGCCTATAAGGCATCCTAGATTGCGCTGAAAAAGAGCAGTTTTAAACATTAAATTTTGATTATTTAAAAAAAATTAACTTTTTTCAGCGCAATCAAGGTATTTGTCATAAAAATTTCTTTAAGCATCCGTCCGACTCAACCCTTGCTTGCAAATGGGCTAGCAATCTCTAAATAAAGAAAAATTTTGCCTATTTTTTCCGCGCTACCAATATGTCGTGGGTTGTAATAGAGTTTTGACTTCCGGTCCATGAACCAGGGTAAACTATTAATTTTCCTGAAAAACCAATTTCTAAACAAGCAGTTTTAATAAGGTCTTCGGGATAAGCTATTGCAGATTCTGGGTCGTCAGCTTTTACCGTTAAACACTTTCCAACTGGAAATTTGAAATTTAAGTCATCAAACACTGGCGATTTTGTGCACGGGTTTTTAGAAGAAATCAAAAACCATGTCATCAGAGCCGTGCCGCCAGGCTTTAATACCCGGGCTGTCTCTTTTAAATAGTTTTGCGCGTCTTCCTCGAGTAGATGGGTATATAAAGAAGTTGCAAAAACAAAGTCGAATGAATTATCATTGTAGGGAAATCTAAATTCGGCGGCATTAATTTTACCTTTTGGATTATAATGCTTATTCAGAATGTCAGAATGTACAAAATTAAAATTTGAATATTTTTTTGAAATATTCTTACTACACCAACTAATTCCATCCTTCACAATATCAAATCCATCGTAGCTTCCAGCGCCTGACAGATAATTTGTCAATGGCACTGCCATTCTTCCAATGCCACAGCCAACATCTAAGACTCGATCAGTCGGCTGAATATTTCCAACTTCCTTAAATATTGTCAAAAATCCGTTCCCAACCGCTCGAAAATCACCAGGGCCTACAAATATCTTCCGCTTAGGAGGAACGAGCGGATCTCCTTTAAAAAAAATAAAATGAACTAAGTCCACTCCACACAAATACCCATAGCGGATCAGCAGATACAATTGACGAGGTAAATACAGATGTAATAAGCCTTTAATTGTCTTGCGCATTTTTCGAAGCTATCTAAATCTCTAAGAGAAAACAATAAAATCTATCCCTACTACCCCAAAGTCGGCAGCCCCACCTACAAATCTAAGATAATAGGCAACACGATTGGCTTTTTGCCTATTCTATGACTAAAAAATCGGCGTAATTCAATCCGAATGGTTTCCTGAAGGTCCATTTCTGGTCCCCGATTGGCGATGTTGTGGTCATAGTTAACAATGACTTTCTTCACTATTTTCTTCGCCTCTTCGATCAGCCACGTCTCCCTACTTTCGTGAGTCAATCCCTTAGAGATGATTTCGGGTCCTGAGTCTAAAAATTGTCATTTTGTGCCTCTTCGGTACCTCGGTCGTAGGCCTGGCTGAGAACTTCACAGTGAGAGCGAGAGGCGGCCGCGGCCAGGATGACCATAAAGCGCCCCGAGCACATGGATGGGCGTCCCCGACACCTCTCATCGTGAATTTCTGATGTGCGTTTAGGAAACTTTCCTTCTCGATAAAACCAATTTCTCTAACCGAGTCACTCTTTTTTCCAGCGAGGAAGTTTCTTCCTCGCTTAAGAGCGATTCCTTTAGTTTTTTATTCATAAGCGTTTGATATTTGGACCCATTTTTTTGCGCTAGAGCTTTAAATGCTTGAACTGTTTCGAGATCAACTATCATCGTAATCCTAATTTTGGCTCCGCTTAGATTTAGCTCGTCTTCATTTACAGAAACATCACCTAACACGATTTCAGATACTTTCTTTGTGGTATTCATTCCAACCCTCCTAAAGAAATTCGGAATTTTCTATGACTCGTTTTCTGGTCAAACTTTCTCGCCCAAAAGCAACTCCCGTTAGAAAGGTATATTTTAGCTCCAGCTCCTGCGGCTTTTACGTGAACATGCGCTGGAGTGTGATCATCAACATAAACAATGAAAGCGAATCGCCCGATGGTAAGAATCACTGGCGTATGCATATTAATGCATACTAATTAAATGAATTCTCAATTCCAAATAAAATCAGTACGATAACTATTTTTTTGCACGAGCTTTTAGAGAACCATTCTCACCTACAAGTCTAAAACAATAGGCAACACAATCGGCTTTTTACCGATGCTATCACTAAAAAATCGGCGTAACTCGATTCGAATAGTTTCTTGAAGGTCCATTTCTGGACCCCGATTAGCCA
>JANNCA010000175.1:0-16112 GCA_031386075.1 Oligoflexia bacterium | reverse complement strand
CTATCAGTCCTTTCAAATTCCTCAAGACTCTTCGGCTCCACGAGGAGCTGCGATTCAAAATCTCGCCCATTTTTTGGGTCATGGATTTTCTGGCTCGCAGCCACCGGCATTTCTAGAAAACCGCTATTCGAAATTGTTTCGTGATCAGCGCGTTCAGGTCACATCTGATTTTAAAATCCGATTTTTCCCAGAAAAAAACACCACGGGATTTTTAGAGTATATTCCTGACAACCAAGGCCAGTACCAAAAAAAAGTTCATGGGGCGATTCACACTCCTTTCGTGAATCAAAAAGGAAATGGTGAGTCTCTTGCTCTTTTCTTGGAGGCCCGATCTTTCTTGAAAGTTCAGCCTACTGCGTTTGATCCAGACTTTGGAAAAAGTTCAGACAAAGCCGAAGGGAAGCTGGTTCTCCTGGAGCCAAATCTTGCGGTGATCCATCAGGTGGTCGCAACTCGAAAAAATCTTAAATCGCTTCGCTTGATCCAACCTGTCACCGAGAAAGGGGAGGTTCTTGAGCCGGAGATCGCGGGATTCTTCCATGGGCTCCAGGCTTCTTTGGATCCGTTCTCGATTGATACTTCTTTAGCTTGGGAGTCATTCAGTGCAGAACCGCTCAGTTTAAGCAGAAGCCCTTCCTTAGACGATTCTGCGAGCTTTTTTAATCTCTAAACCTAAAACATGAAGGAGAATTTATGCAGCCAGAAAATATTGCCACTCAAACCCCTTCGAAGCCAAAAAGGAAAGCAATCAATGACTATCTACGAGTCAGCAAGGAAACCAAACGCAAAATCCTATCTGAATTAAGCCAAATCAATCGAAAGGACTTCGGCAAACCCGTCACTCCAGATCAGTTTGTCAGTCTTGCGATCTCCCTCCTGACGCCTGAGCATTTAGGTTTACTGAGAACTCAATCCCTGACCAATCAAGATCGTTTAAAACTGAAGTACCAAGAATATTGCAATGCCCATGGGAAAATATCCATGGATGCGTTTTTAGGACTGCTTTTAAAGTAACTTCAAAGTTCGGATGTGGGAGTTTTGATATGAATGATCCAATAATTCAAGAAATTGCAAATCGGTATCCTGAAAAGGCGTTTCTCACCCTGGATGAGGCGGCGCAATTATTAGGTTGTAAGCGGCGGGTGATTTATAATTGGACAAGACGCAAGGAACCGAGTCAAAGACCACCACGGATTGCCGTGGGGAAGAGTATTCGATTTCCAAAAATTGCTTTTATTCAGTGGCTCTTGAAAGAGCAGGGGGTTTTGTAGAATGAGCGTCACACAGGTTCGAACTTATATTTATCAAAAACCACATCGCAGCGGTCGGACGACTTGGACAATTAAGTGGTTAGATCCTGATTCAGGGGTATGGTGCTATCACAATGCAGGACAAACCCAAAGCGAGGCCAAGCTGATCGAAGCTCGAGTCCGAGAAGCCCTTTTTAGGGGTGAGTCTCCTTTTCCAAAGCATAGTGATGAAAAAAGGATCACTGTTGATGAACTCATCGATCTTTTTTACAAAACACCTCGGTTTTTAAACGCTGCTTCTCGCTGGCAAGCGATTGTGAAAGCTCAATTTGAGACGGTAATCAGGCCATCTTTGGGAAAGAAACCTTTTGCAGCTCTGAAAAGGGATGAAGTTTATAATATTTATTTAAAACTGAAAAACAAAGGACTATCTCATTCAACCATTCTCAAATACCATCGAAAGCTCACTATTTTAGGTCAGCTTTTTTCTGAGTACTATCCTGGGCACCCTAATCCTGTTTTAGAAATTCGCGATTTCAGTCGGCTCTTCCCTAAACAGGCGCCGACGCGTGACATCAACTTTCTGACCCCTGAAGAACTGGAGAAGCTCTATGAAGCGCTAGCACACTCCCGCTCTGGAACGGTATTGCCCTTAGTGAAGTTTTTGGCTCATTCAGGGCTTCGCCGCTCAGAGGCCCTCAGTCTACGATGGAGCGATATCGATGAAAGCTCAGGTTTTATCCAGATTCGAACCAGTAAAAATGGCTCAGCGAGGCGGGTGCCGCTCGAGCCGGGAGCGAAGGAGGCTTTAGAGATGCTGCCGAAGGTGAATGAGATTGTGTTTACCAAGGCGGATGGGTCTGTTTATCACAAGGACTCCTTTCTAAAGCCGCTGAAACGCGCAGCTGCGCGGGCAAAAATTAATAAAAGAATTGATATTCATAGTCTGAGGCATTCTTGGGGAAGTAATAAAATTCGAGCGGGGTGGGGAATTCGAAAAGTTTCTCAGATGTTGGGGCATTCTGATATTTTTATTACGTCCGAAGTCTATACACACCTTCTGGATGGAGATTTATGTGTGCGGGATCAATTTCATTTTGACAAAAAAATGAGTTCAGCGAATATTGTTAATAGAGAGAGGCTTGAGAACGTGTCCAATTTTGTGGAACAAATTCTATTACCCTTTGCAAACGTGCAGGATCTAGCTGCGCTCAAGGCCTATCTGTCGTCTTTTCTACAGAATTCCTCTCCTACAAATGCCTCTTCAATGACTGGTTCAAAAGGTATCCAAACACCTTCTCAGGTATCTGAATCGCAAGAGGCAGCAATGATGGCGCGAGACCCCCAGTTTTCTCCGCATGTTCTCCGCAGAGGGCACACGGGGGCCTGCGATCCTGTTTCAGTCGCTGGTAAAAATACTAAATTATCTAGTGATATCAATGACTTAAAATGGTGTGCCCGATACGAATCGAACGTACGACCTTCAGCTTCGGAGGCTGACGCTCTATCCAACTGAGCTACGGGCACATGAAGAGCTTTAATTATCAGAATAGTTCTCGGTTTTGAAGTTTATACGGAGGATTCCTGTTGAGAAGCGTGTGGAAGCTCTATGGGGGGACTTTTACGGTGAACTCCTGACTTATGCCAAAGTGCCAATCCTGCAGGGAGAACTACGATGGCTGCAGTGACGCAGGTTATTTCACCCAGGACGGCAAGGAGCCCGAAGCTTACAAATCCCTGATTGCTTGCCATCAAAAGTGACGAGTACCCAATGATGGTCGTGATGCTGCTTAAGGCAACTGCGCCACCCGTTTCTCGGATGACACGAATAATATCTTGATCGGATTGCTGTCGGTATCGTTGAAAAATATTGACCCCATAGTCTACTCCAATTCCAAAAGTAATAGGCAACGCTACAAAGTTGAGAAAGTTAATTTTTAGTCCAGACGCCGCGAGGGTGATGATCATTCCTGCAAACCAAATGACCCCAATGAGAAGGGAGGACAATGTTGGTAACCATATTTTTGGATCCCTAAAAAGGATGATCACCAATAGGAGGACTGAAACTAAAGCAAGTAGGGTGGCTCGCGGGCCATCGTGAGAAATCGAAGTGACCAGATCTGAAGTGATGGCCATTCCACCGGCTACGGGAGTTCCCGGCTGGACCGAATCAGCTACTGAGCGAATCGTTTCGATGAAACGCTCAAGATTTCTACCTGCCCAGATTTCCTCAGTTAGGGGTGGTTCTACGACTACTAAGTTTCCTAAAGCCCCATTTTTCTCCATGAATTTATCACGAATGAGTGGAGGTAGGTTAGAGGTTTGAATCTCATGAAAGACTTCTGGTGACAGGAGTGTTTCAGCGCTGACTCGGTCTTGGGTGGATAGGCGTTGAATAATCTGAGGCTTAAGGGTGGTACGAATATCTAATAAAAGCTTGATCTTACTGGGTTGATCCTTTGGTACAAACTGATCAATGGTTTGAACCGATATAATTTCACTCGAAGATCCTTGGCTTTGTCTCAGTTTTTCTAGCTGAGAGGCAATTTTAATCGCATGATCGCGAGAGGAGGGTAATATGACTAAGGGGGTTAAAAAATGTTTAAATATCTCATTGAGGTCATTGTTGTAAAAAGCGGCGCCTTTCTCGATACTTTTTTTGCTGCGAAGGTTCTTTAGATTTGTTTCTAAAATGTCGCCGTTCACTCGACTGATGGACAATGCAGAAAAGCCAGTGAATAGGAGAGATAGAGCTACAATCAGACCTGGCCATCGAGAAACTGCAGTTGCAACCATGCTAATAAAGGGAGCCGAGCGCTTCTTTTCTAGAGATTGGGTTTGAATCGGACTGATCCACTCAAAGAGTGTTAGAATAGATGGAAGGAATGTGTAGGTGCAAATCCAGCACAAGATCATTCCAATGAACCCAATGATTCCAAATTGATTGAATCCTCTAAAGCTTGTCAGGATGAGGGACCCGTAAGAAAGCCCAGCAGCAAGTGCTGCCGTTAGGGTTGCTTGCCATGTTGTGGAAATAGCGGTCCGGCAGGCCTCAAAGTGAGGAGCGCTAGATCGGCGTTCCTCCAGATAACGGGCGAGTAGAATAATACCAAAATTCACACCATTACCTAAGACAATGCTTCCTAGAAAGGCAGAATTAGCATTCAGATATCCTACGACAAAATAGGATAGGCCAAACGTCCATAGAGTTCCGCCCAATAGGCTCAAAATAAGGGCAAGTGTTGGCCAGAAATGTCTAAAGAAAAGCAACATAACGCCACTTACAAGGAAGAGTACGATTACAGTAGAAATTGCTAGGTCCTCAATAAGTGATTCTTGCTCTTCTAAGGTTTCTTCTACGCTTCCAGTATAATGAATTTCTATATCAGGTGAATAAGATTTTGGATTGAGGTTAGTGATTGCTTGATCCACATGAATTTTAAGTTGTTTAATGCCATTTATGCCGATAGATTTTCCAGGAGTATTGATTAAAATGACTCTCTTTTTTTCATCTGTGGAAGCAAAAAATCCGCTTGGAAAGTGAGAATAGTGACTTGCCTTGCTTTCGTATTTAGTCTGAATCGCTTTAAAATCTAATTTTGGTTCTAATAGATTTTCTCCTGAAATGATATTAAGAGGATTGTAGAGGGATTTTTCATAATCAATTTTGTGTTGAACATAATTTCTGATTTGCGTGAGGTCATTCAAATCAATGTAGAGTGCTTGGCGTTTTTTGAAAAACTCAAGCTCACGATCAATTCGATACTCAATTCCGGCGACTTCTTCCTTAGGGAAAGTCTGAAGTCGTGAGGCTAGAGCAACGACAAATCGCTTGCTGGCTTCAGTGTTCTTGGAGAATATCAGAACGGCTAGATTATCGATGGATAGCAGTCGGCTCGATAATTCGTTCAGGTCGCGTACGCTTCGGGAGGAAGTGGGGAGAAGTTCTTCGAGATTGGTTCGGAGGTTGCTGTACAATTGGAAGGAAAAATATCCGCCTATTAAAGTGAGGATCATGCCCATAAAAAAAATTAATTTGACACGGCCCATTATGAAAAAGGCAAATTTATTCATAAGAAATAATTTGCCATGAATCCTACGATCATAACAACCGCTGTATTTTTGAGTCTAGGTCACCTTGACAGGGTCTAAAAAAGTAGAGATATTGCCGTGATGAAATTGAGGCATAGCCCACAAATGCCTGCTATCCCTCGGATGATCGTAGGGACTGCAAACCTTGGCCATTTCTTGCCGTTTCCATTTTTTACGGCTGCTGATCGAAAGTTTGTATTCGATTACTTGGATAAAATTTTGGAATTGGGTTGTTTTGCTTTTGATCTAGCTGCATCCTATCAGCTAGGAGCGACCGAAAAACTGATCGGAGATTGGACTCGTTCTCGAGGAAATCGAGAACAGGTTTATCTCATCACTAAGGGTGCCCATCCTTATCCTGTGATATGTCCGAATCGACTGAATCGTGAGGCAATCAGCAACGATTTGCATGACTCTCTTCGCAGACTTCAGACAGATTCTATTGATCTCTATTTGTTGCATCGGGATTGCCCAGGCGCTGCCCTTGCGCCTATTGTCGAAACGATTAGGGGATTTCTCAATCAGGGTAAAATAAAAGCATGGGGAGTTTCTAATTGGAGTCATTCTAGAATTCATGAAATTGGTGAAATTGCATCTTCCCTTGGAGTAGCGTCTTTGTCGGCAAGTAGCCCACATTTTTCACTAGCTGAGTGGGTGAAAGCACCGTTTCCTGGTTGCGTGAGTATTGCTGGCGAACAGAATCGGTACGCCCGTGATTTTTATAGTCATGTTCAGCTGCCTGTATTGGCTTGGGCTCCGCTTGGGGGTGGTTTTTTTTCACCTCAAGTGAGGCGCAGTTGTCTTCGTACCTATGGATCTTCTAAGAATTTTGAACGTAGATCGCGGGCTGAAATCTTAGCTAGAAAATATCAAGTTACCACTGCTCAAATTGCTCTTTCTTATCTTTATAGTCAAAATTTTCCGGTTTTTTCAGTAGTGGCTTCTCGTACGGTCGAAAATATGGCTAAGAATATTCAAGCTGCTGCAGTAAAGATCTCTCACGATGAGATGGAGTGGCTTAATTTTTGTTAAAAAATGACTTGTATTAAAAATATCTTTATTAGACTCTAATTTTGAGTGAGATCAAAATTATTTTCTATTGTCTTAATTGTTCTTTCTTCTTTTATTGTTGAAGTTGCTGATGCATCAACTCCATTTATTCGTTCAAATGTTGTAGATTCCTATGATGCTCACTGTAATTCTGGTGTGCCTCAAGAGGCTAGTGATTCTATAGGTTATAATCAGAGTGTAGTTGTTAATCGGCCCAATGAAGCCAAAAGTATTTGTACATTTCAGGTCCTATCTAAAGTACATAGTCATTTAAAAACAATGCACTATTCTGTTTTTCAAGATTTAGGACCCTATTTTATAATTATAATTATAATAAATTATTTTTATATTGCATTGCAAGGTGAGTCCAGTGTGGCTCATAAGGTTTTTTTTACACCACCTGAATTGTCCTAGATTGAGAAAACTAGGTTCCTTTTTTGAGGTAAGGTTTTGAAATTTATTGAATTTTTAATGTCAATTTTAGGTAAAATTTAAATGAAAATTATTAATTCTAAAGTACAGTGGGATGCCATTGTTATTGGTTCTGGTGCAACCGGAGGGGTGGCGGCGCAACAGCTCACAGCAGCAGGTTTGCGTGTTTTGGTTTTGGAGGCGGGTTCTCCAGTTCAAGGGAGAGGGGGGCATGGCTCGTTTGTCACTAATGGCGTCCGTCAGCTTTATCGCCATTTTGTGAGCCGTAGGCAGGAAGTGCAGAAGTCTCATCCGACCTACTGGGCAACTAATCCAGATTTTTTTGTAGATGACCTGAAAAACCCCTACACTACTCCTTCTGATAAACCGTTTCGTTGGATTCGGAGTCGGCGTCTTGGGGGGCGTTCCCTCACCTGGGATGCAGTTTCACCTCGATTTTCTGACTTTGAATTCAAAGCGGCCAGTTTTGATGGGTATGGTCCCGATTGGCCCCTGAACCATGCGGATCTCGCGCCTTTCTATTCTCAGTTGGAGAGGAGTTTAGGGGTACATGGTTCGCTTGAGGGATTGGAACAGCTTCCTGACGGAGAGTTTTTACAGCCTAGGCCAATGAGTCCAGCAGAACAAATATTTAAAGGTCGGGTTGAACGTCAATTTGGCGATCGAAAGGTGATTATTTCTAGAGGACTCAGTAGTCGGCGACTGCCCAATAAAGGTAGCGCGTACTCGATGATCTCGAGTCCTGCTACAACCTTAAGTGTGGCTCTTAATACGGGATTATTGCAGCTAAGGACAAACGCTGTAGTTTCACATATTTTATGTGAGCCAGATGGTCACAAAGCTCAGGGTGTAGTTTTTCTGGATGCTATCACTCATGAACCTGAAGAAGTTTATGCTAAAATGATTTTTTTATGCGCTTCTACTATTGAGAGTCTGAGGATTATGATGAATTCGAAAAGTAGGGGGCATCCTGAGGGTATAGGTGGTTCTTCCGGGATGTTGGGTCATTTCTTAATGGATCACAGTGCCGGGAATGTTTATTTTTATATGCCCGATGTTCCAAGTGATGGCCAAAAGTATGAGCTTCTCGGCAGTGACAGCATTATGATACCGAGATATCAGAATTTGGGAAAATCTTCTAATCAGCATTTACGTGGCTTTGGGATTTGGGGTGGAATTCAGCGGCTTCCAGTTCCTTCGTTTCTGAATAAAAAACCTGATGTTGCGTTTGGGTTCCTTTGCGCTCGTTCCGAAACTTTGCCTCATTTTGATAATCACGTTCGAATTGATTCTGAAATGGTCGATGCATGGGGAATTCCTGCGGTGCACATCGATTGCGAATGGAAAGAACAAGACCTAAAGATCGCACAAGCGGGAAGGCAAGGTGCAATTGAAGTGGTTGAGGCTGCTGGGGGGAAGGTCACCAATTTAACAGAGATCTTTCATACACCGTTTGTGACCGGACATATACAATCGATGCAAAAGGAGTGGACTTTGTCTACCCCTGGAATGTTTGTTCATGAGGTGGGGGGAGCAAGAATGGGAACCTCTCCTAATAATTCAGTCGTAGATCCTTTCTGTTGCGTTTGGGGTACTCAAAATATCTTTGTCACTGACGGTGCTTGCTGGCCGACCTCAGGCTGGCAGAATCCAACTCTAACGGAGATGGCTATTACTGCGCGAGCCTGTCATTTCGCCGTTGAAGGGCTGAAGTGAATCAAAGCTAAAGCTCCGCTTTTAGAGGCTGTTGTAGGTGCAGGGTTGAATTCGGTTGCGACAAGGGTTCCCTGTTCCTGGAGTGAACAGGTTCCAACCCTTCACTTACTTCGGTTCTCGAGGTCCAAAGAGGCTGCTTCCGACTCGAATGTGTGTAGCCCCTTTTTGGATCGCATCTTCGAAATCTTCGGACATTCCCATAGAAAGCATCCCTTGTGTTAAGGGACGGCATTGTAGCTCTAAATGTTGAAGTCGAGTAAATGGAGATAGAATACTCTTGGGTGGAGGCGATTGAATCGAGATTACGGATGGAATGCACATGAGGCCCTGATAGGAAAGATTCTTGGCTTGTTCTAGTTCTGAGAGGCATTCTGCAAAGTTGTCTATAGAAAAACCACTCTTGGTATCTTCTCTGTCGATATTCACCTGAATAAAAACGGGAAGTTTCCCTGCTCTGTCAGAGGAGGCCCATCGTTTCGAAAGTTCGATAGCTAATTTGACTGAATCAATGGTGTGAATGCACGACACATGATTGAGGATGTCTTTAATTTTATTGGTTTGTAAATGCCCAATGAAATGCCATCGAATCCCCGCGAAACCTCGACTCGCAAGGTTGGAGGCTTTCTCATTTAATTCCTGAACATAATTTTCTCCAAAGTCCCGCTGGCCCAAATGATAAAGTTCTTCAATTTGAGTAATGGGGTGATTTTTGCTGACTGCAATCAGGACAGTCTTTTTGGAAAGCAATGAAATCCTAGTTAAAATTCTTTGATACCTTTTATTCATGAGGGTCCGGTCAGGAGCCTTCATTTCGTCCAACTAAAAAGTGAAATTTTGAACGTTTTCTCGAGATCCATTAGAACCTGAGCGATAGGAAGGCCGACCACATTGGCATAACTTCCTTCGATTCGCTCGATGAGTGCCATGCCGAGCCCTTGTGCGGCATAAGCTCCCGCTTTATCCATAGGCTCTCCTGAGTCTACATATTTTTCGATTAGGGTGCGAGTCAGGGGGCGTAACTTGACTTTAGATTGAACGACTCTCACGATTTTTCGATCGGGCTTTTTTAATGTGGCCATGAGGGCACAATAGCCGGTGAGGACGACATGAGTTTTTCCTGCAAGCATTTTTAGCATTTTGATGGCTTCATCCCGATCTTTTGGCTTACCTAGGATTTTCTGCTGATTTGGGGACACCACTATCGTGTCTGCCCCGATGATGAGGCAGTTTCCGAATCGCTGGAGGGCAACTTCTTTGACTGACTGTGCCTTTTCTGTCGAGAGCCTTGATACAAGAGGGTTGGGCTTTTCTCCTTTGAGCGGCTTTTCATCAGATTGTGGGGTGAGTACTTCGATGGGCAGATGAATTTGGCTCATGAGATAAATTCTTCGTGGGGAAGTTGATGCCAAAATGACCGGTATTTTTAAAGCGCTTGCTGCCATGAAGACTCCTTCATTAAAAAATTTGCAGACTCTGTTATGAAGCTATGATTTAAAAGTAGAACTGGGTTGAAATGAATCGAAATTGGTCTTTGAATTCACGAAAATTGTCAGTTTTTTTAAAAAATACAACCACTTCAGTTTGAGTTCTATTTTCGCTTACGAAAAAAAAACTTCCGCCTGATCGAAATACTGTTGCTAAACCAATTCCAGCTCCAGCCACCGCAGTTCTGATTTTGTATTCTTCTTTAGCGTATATTTTAGAAATATGCGAAAGAAGTTTTACTTTATCTAGGCTTCCATAGAAATCAATCGCAGATATCCCTACGTATTCTCCATCAAAGCCGACATGCATTTCGACTGCACTTTTTCCTTCTAAATGGAGAATATTTGAGCGTGGAGTACTGTTTAACGTTGCTTTACCTAAATCGTCGACAGGAGCGTCGAACATGGCATTCATCAGTAACTCGTCTACAGCATTAGCAATGACAGTGGCCATTCTACTTTGAAACTTGGCAGTCAGAAGGTAGGCCTTGACTGCTTCAACTGCGCTGTGCTTTTGTGAAGAAAGGTTGAGTTTGATGACTTGCGTTTTACACCCCGGTTTGAGGAGGCGGCTAAGTCCGAATGGGCGGTCTGCCAAAGTGGCTTTTACAATCCTGCCATAGTGTTGGCCAGCTGTCTGGGGATTCGGATAGTTTCTCATGATATAATGACCAAAAAGAGGGCTTTTTATTAAATAGGGGACTGCCACAAGGTCTTCTGAGCTTAAAAGGTGAATCCTATTTGAATTGGTTTTGTCAGAAAAAAGACCTACTTTTTCTTGAATTGCATCTTCAAATTGCTGATAGAGCCTCTCGCTTGAGACGTCGGCGAAAACAATCGGGGCGTCTTCGTTCGCTAGTATTGAGGCACCCTCCGTGGGCTCAGCCACTTGCCTGAGCGATAATCCTGTAGTAAGAGCTATTTCTGTTGCGAAAATCTTGTCTTCTGGAAGCGAAGAAATGAGAAGTAACGTATTAGCCAAAAAATCCCCTTATCTCACGAGGAAGCCAAAAAATTCCTCTGGAATATCATCAAATACCGCTTTATTTCCGCATTTTGAACATTTTAGGTCTGGTATTTTGAGTTCCATTTTCTTCAAATCTTCAGTTTTAAATAAGCCCACTAGCTCAGATTTACATTGTGTGCAGGAAAATGGTACAAAGATTGACTCTACTGAACCGCCGCAAGTAAAGTTCGAAATGAGATTAATTTGTTCTACAATAGCGGTAGAACACTCTATAAATGAAATTTTGATCCCCTTTGCCTGGCATCCTTGAAAGTATTTGATCCAGGCCTTCACGCCGACTGAATTGATACGTGGGATTTCCTTGCAGTTTATTTCTATATCCCCAGAAGGGACTCCTAAGAGGTCGTCAAAATTGACTGTTTCTTCAATTGAACCTACTAGGCGTATGGCAAGTAGGTTTCCTTTTTGCTCTTTAGTAACATTGACCACATGACACCCCACTAAAATTTTAGTAAAAATCTGCTGTCGGGGCAATAGGTAATTGTGTTTTTTTGAGTGTGGGTTCGAATTTCCTCGATTGTGATCCCGGCCCGGCCGGTTTAGGATGCTTTCATGTTTTACGAAGTCATCATTGACGCAGAAGAAACGGCAAACAAGTGTACCATAGCGCCACTGGTCTATCGTCCTGATTTTACTTTGTTTAGAGTGAAGGGTCAGGAAATGATGGGGCCGCTGACTGCGCCGATTCTGTTGCACCATGAGGGCCAGTGTTTAACAGTACTGAGAAAGTCACTTGGCAAAGTCCAAGGGGTGTCGAGTATCGACTGTGTGTGGCATCGGTTAGATTTACTTCTTCGTCGAGTCTCAGGACGGCTCCCACAGTTGGCCCGGATTCCAGATGGCTTTAGGACAGCCTATCCGCGGAAAAGTGCTCAGCAGACGGATCCGGCAAGTGGTCTGGCTACAATAGAAGCTATTTTTGTAGCCGGGGCATTATTGGGTAACTGGGATGTCAGTTTGTTGTCTCAGTATTATTTTGGCCGTCAATTTGTCGAATTCAATGCAGGGCGATTTTTGGAGCTGGGAGTTCCTGAGGCTTCTGACTTAGGCGCTTTGCCAGTATTGTCCCCGCGTTTTAGGCACTCGCTTCAGCGCCGACGGGATCGAGGCAGGGCGTAATTCTGGACCAGGTACTATTGACTCCGGTAAGCGGATACTAGGCTAACGGCAAAGAGGGCGGCGGTTTCAGCTCTTAATACATGGGGTCCCAAACTCATTCGGAGAGTAGGAGAAAGTGGAGTCACTTGTTCAAGAAGGAGTCGTTCTTGGGTGCTCCAGCCTCCTTCAGGGCCTATCAGGATTTTGATTAAAAGTGGGTCCGAGGAAGTGTGAAGTCTGGAATTGAGCCATTGAGGTAAAAATAATGATTCCCCTGATTTTGCTTCGTCGCACCAAAGGCGAATGGAGGGTGCTGTGTTTTCCTGAGTTTGGGTCATTAGGCGTTCTAAGGGAATGGGTGTTTGAATCTGCATTCGTTCTAACCTCCCGCATTGCTTAAGGGATTGGTCGGCAATTTTTTGCCAGCGCTCCTGAAAAATCTCTGGGCTCTTGTTTTTCATTTGGACAACAGTGTGATCGGTGAGGATCGGAGAGAGGCATTGAACGCCAAGTTCAACTGATTTTTCGATGACCCACTCCATGGCATCCCCTTTGAGTGCGGCTATTTCTAAGGTCAGAGGAGGAAATGGGGCGGCGAGGAATGGGGGCGATTGGGAGCCTGTATTTGAACTGGTTTCCGAATGAATAAATTCAAGGCGTGGCTGTCCCCCGCGAGTTCGAAGGGTAGTGAGGGCGCTGTGGCCAATTCCATCCAGAGCTTCTATGATGTCTCCATCCCGCAAACGCAATACCCGAATCGCATGATGGGCTTCTGTATCTAAAAGGATTGTTGGAATTCCCTTTCGGGGCAATTGAGGGCAAAGAAGTCGCTTTTTCATTGAAGACCTTTTAACATAGGATGATAGATGACGCGCTTTATATTAGGTGGGATTTTGCTCCTGGTGCACCTTGGGTTGCCGCTCGGTCCGCCACTTTGGGCCTCGGAAGAGTCAGCCGATTTTAATGTCCTGGGCCCGGAAGGCTCAGCTCAATCAGTCATGCCTCTTTTGCAATTTTCCGTAGAAGAGAGTCTACGGAAAAATGTCGAGTTTTGGATTCGAGTTTATACCCAGCATACGACAGATCAGGGGCTCATTCATGATTCCAAGTATATTGATCGTGTCTATGAGGTTCTGGATTTCAGTCATTCGAACGAAAAAACCGGCGGAGTCGTTAAAAAAGCGAAGAAAAAATGGAAGGATGTCCTTTTATCGCTTCACAGAAAACAGAATCATTCCGAAACCTTCACGCAGGATGAACAGCATGTATTTGAACTCTTCCGGGATATTCAGGAACCTAATAAATTTCTGAATGCGGCTCATCGAAAAAGGTTGCGCTTCCAGTTAGGCCAAAAGAATCGATTTCTAGATGGACTCTACCAGTCAGGTCGTTACCTTTCGTTGATGGAAGCGATTTTTAAGCAAGAAGGGATGCCATTAGAACTGACCCGCCTTCCATTTGTCGAGAGCAGTTTTAATGTGAAGGCACGCTCCAAGGTGGGTGCGAGTGGAATTTGGCAGTTTATGCGGTCTACTGGGAAGCTGTTTATTCAAGTCACTGAGGTCATTGATGAGCGAAATGATCCTATTCGAGCAACACTTGCTGCGGCAAGGCTCCTGAGGTTGAACTTTGATTCCCTTAAAAATTGGCCGCTCGCGGTCACAGCCTATAATCATGGACGAAAAGGGATGATGCGCGCTGTAAGGAGAGTGGGCTCGGAAGAGCTTGAAATCGTGGTTGCTCAGTATCATCAGCGATCTTTTGGTTTCGCAAGCGGTAATTTTTTTACGGAACTTTTGGCCGCCATCGAGGTAGAAAAGAATGCGCTAAAATATTTTGGAAAGACAGATCGGGCTAATCCACTTGATTTTATTGAGGTTCGACTCCCTGATTTTATTGAGGTGAAGGAACTGACTCGGAGGATGGATTTGGACTTTAAGGCTTTTAGAGACCTGAATCCAGCCTTTACCGAGGGGGTTTATTCGGGGCATTTCTTGATTCCTTCGGGCTATCCGATTCGAATTCCTATGCCACTCCTGAGTTTAGGGGTGAGCAAGGATTTGATTGTGCAGGGTTTTTGGAAAAATTATACACAAATACCTCCTGTTTATAAGCTAAAGGCCCAACGAACGCTAAAGTATGATAGTAAGGGCAAGTCATTAGGACACCCAAGAAAGAATCGCACAAGCTTTCCGCAAGGAAGTGGGAAGCACTATGCTTTATATGAGTAAATTGAGGTCATTGGAGTCATGTTTTTAGTTGGAATTGCGGGGGGATCGGGTTCTGGTAAGACAACCTTCGCAAAGAAGATTCTTCATCGAATTCCCCGTGAAAATGGGAGTCATGTTGCGCTGCTTCATCAGGATTCATATTATTTGCCAGCTCCCCCGTCTCATATCAGAGTCCATGGAGAGCCTAATTTTGATCACCCAGATGCCTTTGATTGGGCGCTGTTGAGAGAGCATTTGAATTTACTTAAACTGGGCGAGGTAGTTTCCGTCCCGGTCTATGACTATATCAGCAATCGGAGAACTTCTGAGACGACCCAGGTAGGCCCGTGCAAGACGATCCTGATGGAGGGTATTTATACACTCTGGGATTTAGAAGTGCGGAGTCTTTTCGACTTGAATGTCTACCTTCATGTAGAATCCGATATTCGTTTTATTCGTCGTCTTCGTCGAGATGTTCGCGAAAGAGGAAGAACTTTAGATCATATTATTCGACAGTATTACGATACGGTCCGGCCTATGTATCATGAATTTCTCGAGCCTACTCGTCAATTTGCGGACATTGTAGTCGGAGAAGAAACGGATGTAGCCGCTGCAGTGATTGCTGCTCGCGTCAATGAAGTGGTAGCAGCAGTTGCTGCTGTATAAAATAAGAAATGGGAGTCATTCATTTTGGGTGAGTTAAAGGTCATCCCCTTAGGGGGATTGGGTGAAATCGGAATGAATTGCATGGTCTTGGAATATCAGGATGAAATCATCGTGGTAGACTGTGGGCTGCTTTTTTCTGATTTAGATCATTTTGGTGTTGAGTTTATTATTCCTGATTTTACATACCTCAAAGAGAGAAAAGATAAGATTAAGGCATTTATTGTGACCCATGGTCATGAAGATCATATCGGTGCACTTCCATTTGCATTGAAAGCTGGAATTCAAGCCCCTATTTATGCATCTTTTTTCTCTTCCTTGCTGATCCGTGAGCGGATGAAGGAGCATGGGCTCGAGAGTCGAATGGATCTTCGAACGTTCAAAATGGGAGAGCGGATTGAATTTGAGCGTTTTAAAATTACGACTGTTTCGGTAAATCACAGTATTGTTGATTCAGCTGCATTGATCATAGAAACTCCGGTCGGTAAAGTGATTCACACGGGCGACTTCAAGATCGATGCAACCCCATTTTATGGACAAATGATTGATTTAAATATCTTTGCTCAAGCCGGTGAGGAAGGGGTTAAGTTGCTATTGTCCGACTCAACAAATGTTGAGCGGCATGAACATACCTTGAGCGAGAGTATTATTTACCAAAAATTCGAACAGCTTTTTGCAGCGGCCCAAGGGCTCACTATTGTCTCCATGTTTGCATCTAATGTCGGACGAATGGGCCAAGTTTTTGAACTCGCTCAACTCTTAGATAAGAAAATTGTTCTTGCTGGCAGGAGCATGGAGCAAAATGTACGTTTAGGAATGCAGGCTGGATATCTACAAGGTGCTGAATCCAGAGTGATTGGCCTTGAGGATCTGAACCGGTACCCTAGAAATCAAGTGATTGTACTTTCGACTGGAAGCCAAGGAGAGCACCGCTCTGCCTTGATACGAATTGCCATGGGGGAGCACTCACAAATTAAGCTCCAACCCGGGGATTTGGTTTTAATGAGTTCTAAGTTTATTCCTGGGAATGAAAAGGCCATTGGTCGAATGATTAATCATTTATTCAAACAGGGGGGAGAGGTTCTCTACG
>JANNCA010000166.1:0-6234 GCA_031386075.1 Oligoflexia bacterium | reverse complement strand
CGACAGCGTATCGAACGGCTCGATTTAAGACTGCTTCTGCTTTTCGTCCTATCATTCAATCCTCACGATCACGAAGGAAGAGCCCTGAACCGAATCAGATGGCACCCTACGGTCACCTATATACTCCTTTTTTTTTAATCCTGTACATCGGGAACTCGACTCCAAATTGAATGCCTTCCTTAGTCAGAGGGCTCCAGCGAGCACTTCAAGGGAAACCCCTGAGTTCTCGCATGATCATGCACTTGGTCAACCTTTGTCTCCGCAATCTCCAAATGATACTGGCCAGCAATCCCTTTGCCCTGTTGATGAACGTTCAACATAACCTGCATAGCTTCATCTTGATTTTTATGAAAGAAACGGCGCAAAATCTCAAGTACAAATTCCATCGTCGTGTAATCATCATTGTGCAAAATGACTGAATAGCGAGGAGGTTCCTTGAGTTTGGGTCGTCCATCTTGAATAGCCAAATCTCCAGCGGATTCCTCATGCACAATTCCCATAGGAGTCTACTTTATCATGCTTTGAAGTGCACATTACCTTGAATCACAGAATTCTTTAAATAGGGACAGCAGAACTTTAAGCTTGACCTCAGATTTTCTCTCGCACATTGTGCCTTCGGTGAAATTGAGAAAAACATGAGTACAGACACATTAAAGCGACAGCTGGAAATGACCCGCTTCGACCGAGCATTAGAGGTAGCAGAAAGCCTTGCCACCCATCGAGCCCTCCTAACAACAGCTGAGTTAGCGCGTGTGAATCAAATTGTAGTCGGAAAAAACATCGACACTTGGCGTCAAGGGTCAGTCACTCTCACCCTTCCTTCCGGAACTACTGAAACCTTTGCCATGATCGCAGACCCTAAGCAAAATGCTAGGGAAATGCTCCATAGAGCCACAGAGGGAGCCGAACGAGGTGCAATCATAGATGCAGCTGTAGACATCTAGGCTGGACTCGTTTTATCGCATGTTTTTGAAGACGGCAACCGCAGAACTGCCGTAGCTGCGAGTCATTATTTTCTAAAGCGATATGGGGTTCCTGTTTCTGGAATCGCACTTCATGAACTGGGTTTAGGCGACCTTCGACAAGAAGGCCAAGTCGAGGCCCTTCGCGAAACGATACGTCAAATGGCGAAATTCGCCGAAAAAAGACTTCAACCTTCAAAAAAATGATCTCAACTATCCACCCAGGAGCAACCTATTCATGATCTCACGAAACTCAACGAACCCAAAACTCACTGCTTTACTACTCGGAATCACGGTTTTTGCGGCCTCGACACTGACCTATTCAAAAGCATTTGCCGAGACCCGCACCTTCCAAGCAATTGCGGTAGAAATCTCTGGAACCAAATTCTGGCTTCCATCCACAATGATTGTCAAAAAAGGCGACACCGTTAAGATTCACGCTGTCAGTAAAATCCCAGGAAAAAACAATATCCATGGCTTTCAAATCAATGACTTTAAAATAAATGCATTAGCCGACGATCAGGGTTTGTTGGACGACAAAGGAAAACATTCAGAAAACGATATTGAATTTGTGGCTAGCAAAGCTGGAATATTTACAATCCGCTGCCAACTCCACCCTGCTCACATCGGCGGCCAACTCGTCGTACTCGACTAGTAAGTTTTGGATCAGCTCCAGTTGACTCCTGAAACAGGAATCTAAAATCGCTCCCGTTCCAAAACTTACGAATCATGCATGAGTTTCTTATATTTAATTCGATGGGGCTGAACCGCGTCAGATCCCAACCTTTTCTTTTTATCTTCTTCATATTCCTGAAAATTCCCCTCAAACATCACGATCTGACTTTCTCCTTCAAAGGCCATAATATGAGTACAAATTCTATCTAGGAACCATCGATCATGACTGATCACTAGCGCGCAACCTGCAAACTTAAGTAAGGCTTCTTCGAGAGCTCGAAGAGTATTGATATCCAAGTCATTGGTGGGTTCATCGAGAAGAAGAACATTGCCCCCTGACTTGAGAATTTTTGCCAAATGAACTCGATTTCGTTCTCCACCCGACAGACTTCCCACTTTCTTTTGCTGATCCGCCCCAGTAAAGTTAAAGCGTGCACAATAGGCACGGGACTGCACCTCTTTGTTTCCCAATAGTATTGTTTCGTTCTTTCCGTCTGAAATGACTTCCCAAACAGATTTATCAGAATCCAGCGAATCACGAGATTGATCGACATATGCCAATTTAACCGTTTCACCGATTCGGATCGTGCCTTGACCGGGGGTTTCTTGACCCGTTAACATTCTAAAAAAAGTCGTTTTCCCAGCACCATTTCCGCCAATAATCCCAACAAGACTTGCAGGAGGAATATTACATGAAAAATTTTCAAATAAAATTTGATCACCAAAAGCCTTCGAAACTTGATTCGCCTCAATTACCAGATTACCTAATCGGGGTCCCGACGGAATATATATTTCTACTTCATCTATTTTATCGGGACGATCTTCAGATAGGAGCTTTTCGTATGCACCCACTCGAGCCTTACTCTTAGCTTGCCTGGCTCTTGGACTCATCCGAATCCATTCAAGTTCCCGCTCCAAAGACTTTTGCCGCTTGGTTTCTTGTTTCTCCTCGAGAGCAAGGCGCTTTTGCTTTTGATCCAGCCAGGAAGAATAGTTTCCTTCCCAGGGAATACCATGACCTCGATCGAGCTCAAGAATCCAACCCGCAATATTATCTAAAAAATAACGGTCGTGCGTTACCGCAACCACTGTGCCAGCATAATTTTTTAAAAACTGTTCAAGCCATCCGACAGACTCGGCGTCCAAGTGATTGGTTGGCTCATCCAACAACAGGATATCAGGCTTCCGCAAGAGAAGTCGACAAAGAGCCACCCGACGTTTTTCACCTCCGGAAAGATAACTGACAGCAGAGTCGGGTGGAGGCAATCGAAGGGCATCCATTGCAATATCCAGCGTTCGGTCCAGATCCCAACCATTCGCATGATCTATTTTCTCTTGAACCGTGGCCTGTTCGTTCAGAAGTTTTTCCATCAAATTTGGGTCCAACTCAGGATCTGAAAAGGCCTGATTAATCTCCTCGAATCGGCGGAGCCAATGAATGATATCTCCCATTCCATCCTGAACATTTTCTCGAACGGTCTTCTGATCATCTAAAACAGGCTCTTGGGGAAGATAGCCCACAGAGATTCCGTCTCCGGGCTTAGCTACTCCATTAAAATTCTTTTCAACTCCCGCCATGATTTTTAGAAGGGTCGACTTACCTGAACCATTCAGGCCAAGCACGCCAATTTTTGCACCATAATAAAAAGAAAGATAAATATCCCGCAGCACCTGCTTATTAGGAGGATAAATCTTACCAACACCTTGCATCGAAAACGCAAATTTTTGAGCCATTTGAAACGAATCTATCTCGTTTTTTTTCGAGATACAAATTTAATGAAATGTCTAAAAAACTATTTACACCTACCATGCTACGTGTTAGCTCCCTGCACAACAAGAGAACAGGGTCACCGTTCCAACCGTTCATTTTAAGTAATTTGTATTAAATTTTACTGATGAATGATTGAAACAAGAATGAAAACTGTTCGAATTTTAATCATTAGGTAATTAAGGAGTTTTCATGTCTATTAAAATAAAGAAATCAAAACTTGTCATTCCATTTTTATTCTTAGCTTTGAGCCAAGTTGTCTTTGCGGGCGGTTATGAAAATGACCAAATGAAAACAGTCGAACAAACTTTCTTTGATTGCAGCCACCAGGTGAAAGAAAATTTTTCTCCTGCCACCCTAAAGGGACAATACGAAAGATTTCAAGCCACTCTTACTGCAGGTGCTCTTTCTCTAGAAGCTCGGGCGAATGAAGATGCTCAGACTCTGGCAAAGGCACTGCGATCCTTGGAAGCAAAAATGAAACTCCAAGAAGAAGCCTTCAAGAAGGACTGGGGCAAATTTAGCGCAATCGCATCAGCAGACTTAGCTATCGTTTCCCACAACATGGAATTGTACCACGCTGAATTCCAACAAGAGATGTCAAAGGTCGGCGTCGCTATCGAAAAAGATGCGTTTGCATTCAACGCTGCAATGAAAGACGCAGCCCATCAAGCTGCCATTAACGTTCAGACAGACATCCTAGCGACCGAAAAAAATATGAATGCCTGGGGCCTATGGATGCATGCTAAACTCATTGAAGCAAAGAATACTGCAGTAGTAGATTGGGATGCCTTTTCTAAAGAAGTGGTCTCTGAATCCAATAAATATGGCATTCAAGTCGAAGCCGCTGCTGAGACGACTGAAGCCAATGCAAAAATTTTTTTCCAATCTTTGGCTGGCCAGTTAGAAGTAACAGGCTCCAAAGCTTACTATGGTATCGAACACGCTTATTCTCAGCTTGAAGAGAAAATTCAATTAGACTGGAAATTGGCCGCTCAGTACTTCGTCGACCATGTAGAAAATCAGGCTGTAGCCGGAAATACCAGAGCATGGATTTCCAGCCCTTCGAAGATACCCGCTACCCCACAAAGTAACGAAATTCAAGAAAACCGAATGTCTATGCGCCTCAAGTCGATGTAATTCGAAATCATGAGAGTCGCCCTCGTCTCTTGAAAGCAGTCGCTCAAAAAAGATGAGGGCAATCTCTAAAGCTATTTAGTTCGAAAATTTGAAAATCAACTCACACAGACTCCTTTGACGTATCCCTCTTCTTTCGTTTTTGTAAAAACAATCACTCACACCCACTGTGGACTTTCGAGAGTTCTCCACTAATCCATTGACAGCAAGCAAGTTTGACAGAGATAAATAGCTTTCGATGGTTTAAATTTTACAGGAATTATCGGGATACTCAGGGGATACGTATGAAAACATTATTTTTCTTAACGCTCAGTCTGCAGTTGGGGATCCTTTTTTGGAATTCTCATGGGATCGCCGCTCAAAAAACACCCACTTTGAGGCTCGATGAATACCTCACTGAGGTCAAAACTAAGAACTCTGGAATTAAGAGTTCCCTCATGATCTCTGAAGAGAAAATGCTTCGCAAGAGCGAGGGAAGCCTCCTATTGGCGCCAACCGCCTTTGCAAGCGCTAAACTCACCACAGATGCCAAGACTCCACCCATGTCTTTTTTTCCTTTCGACAGCATCACAACGAATACCTATTCTCTTGGCGTAAGCAAATTGACGACTTTTGGTCTACAAACGAAATTACACTATGATTTATTTACACTTTCATACAACAATGCGCTCCTGCCCGTCGGTTTTGCGAGTCTCTCTTCGAACTATGCGAGTGCCTCACCCGTCTTAGAGCTGACTCAAAGCCTATGGAGTAACGGCTTTGGTCGATCCACGAGAGCGAACCAAGACCTATTGGAAGCTCAGACTCTAGCTTCAAGTTATGCTGCCAGCTTTCAAGCCAAAGCGAGCCTTTCTCTAGCTGAAATAAATTACTGGCGGCTGGCGGTCGCCCGCCAGGTGGTCTCGATACAAAAAGAAGGCCTAGATCGAGCGAAAAAAATATACGAATGGAACGCACGTAGGGCTCGACTCCATCTGGGCGATGAATCTGACGTTTTGCAGGCAGATGCGCTTGTCAAAACAAGAGAACTGGATTTGGTCTCGGCTCAAAACGAAGTGAGATCCGCTTCCCGAGCTTTTAATACCTCGAGGAATGTCGACTCAGAGGAGGTGACTGAGAAACTTCCCGAGCCTGATTCAACGAACTTAGCCAGTATTCCTATCCCTCAGCGAACTGCCCTTCGGGACGACGTTAAGGCCGCCCAACAAACATCGATAGCGAGTTCGGCGGCGACTCAAATATCTTTAGAACAAGGGAAGCCGACTCTGGACCTCACGGCGACTGCTTCCCTCAACGGTCAGCAGGGCGCTTTCGCCTTTGGAAGTCTATCACAATCCATACCCGCTTCATTTTCCCTAAATCGCCCCTCTTTCTCGGTAAGTATTCTTCTGTCTTCGCCCATTGACTTCACGACGACCCAGCGAAGTCAAGAAGGACTGAAGCATGAAAGGATCGCTGCTGAACTCAACTATGAGCAAAAGCTTTTTGAACAAGAACAGAGCTGGAAAGACCTAAATGAAACCCTCAGGGAGTCGAAGCAACGCCTCGCCCTTGCCGGAAAAATTGAATCCATCCAGAAGTCCAAACTGGAACACGAACAAGAGCGCCTGAGTCACGGTAGAACGACTACCTATCAAGTACTGCTCTTCGAACAAGACTATCTTCTAGCTCAATTCGGCCGCATTCGGGGTC
>JANNCA010000112.1:0-6457 GCA_031386075.1 Oligoflexia bacterium | reverse complement strand
GCAAGGTGTTAAGCGTGTTTATTCAATGGAGGATGTTCTAAAATTAAGAGGTTCTATTCAAATTGAACATACTTTGGCGCGTATGGGATCTGAGCGCCTTTGGGACTTGCTTAACGGCCCGGAGTTTGTAGGAGCATTGGGAGCAATGACGGGAAATCAAGCCATTCAGCAGGTTCAGGCGGGTCTCAAAGCGATCTACCTAAGTGGTTGGCAAGTAGCCGCGGATGCCAATACTGCTGGACAAATGTATCCAGATCAAAGCTTATACCCGGTTGACAGTGTTCCTACGGTCGTTCGGAGGATTAATAACGCTTTTCAAAGGGCAGATCAGATTCAGCATTCTGAAGGTAAGGGCAACGTTCATTGGTTTGCTCCCATTGTTGCGGATGCTGAAGCTGGTTTTGGTGGAAATCTAAACGCCTATGAACTCACTCGATCTCTCATTGAAGCAGGGGCAGCAGCGGTTCATTTTGAGGACCAGTTAGCATCCGCTAAAAAGTGTGGACACATGGGAGGTAAGGTTCTTGTACCTACCTTGGAATTTGTTCAAAAGCTAACTGCTGCTCGATTGGCCTCAGATGTGATGGGCGTTCCTACTTTGATCGTGGCGCGCACTGATGCTAACGGAGCTCATCTTTTGACGAGTGATATTGATCCACGGGACAAAAAGTTTCTGACGGGCGAAAGAACTGTGGAAGGTTACTTTCAAATTCGTGGGGGCTTAGACTCCGCCATTGCTCGAGGATTGTCTTATGCTCCCTATGCAGATCTTGTATGGTGCGAAACCTCTGAGCCTAATTTGGAAGAAGCCAAGAAATTTTCTGAAGCACTTCGAAGCAAATTTCCTGAGAAACTTTTAGCTTATAATTGTTCGCCATCTTTCAATTGGAAGAAAAAATTGGATTCAAAGACCATCGCTCAGTTTCAGCGTGAATTGGCAGCGATGGGTTACCGATTTCAATTTGTGACTTTGGCAGGTTTTCATGCCTTGAATCACAGCATGTTCATTCTTGCGAAAGATTACTTGCATCGGGGAATGTCTGCCTACGCTGACTTTCAGGAGCAAGAGTTCATTACAGAGCGCGATGCGGGCTATCGGGCGACCACTCATCAGCGATTTGTGGGCACCGGCTATTTTGACGAGGTCGCTCAAAAGATTGCAGACGGATCCCTTTCGACTATGGCCCTGAAGGGTTCCACAGAGGAAGAGCAGTTTGATGAGCATACGAGTCATACACAGGACCAAGTGACTGTGAATGGGGCCTTAGGACTTACGACCTAAGTTGGCTTGTAGAGGTTGAAAAAATAAAATAATAATACAATTAATATTGAGTGTCTGAGGTCGTAGAGACTTTACCTGTCAGACACTCAGTATTAGGTATTAAATATATGGCATTCGACAAGGTTGTAGAAATGTTAAAGTTGGAGTTTCAGGATCCTAGTCTTCATCCATCTGAACTTCGATTTGGTTCTTTAATAAATTTGGACTTTGACACCGATAGAGAGTCCAATTAGAATATTTATTTTTAAATTGATGAGAAAGTGTAATGCTAGTCTTTTCGAGTAGCTGTTCGATCCAGGGAGAAAAAGTAGAAAATTCAGGATGGCACCAGGGTTTGAGTTGTGACGCTTCCTCAGGAAGTGAGTACTGCGGATTGAATAGCCATTGGGTGGTTTCATGATCGGTCAATTTTTGGATGAGCTCAGAGTAGTCGAGGATCGAATGAAAGGAAATGTCTAGTGGCCGATAAAAATTCAAAGGCTTGTTTTGTATCTCAAAGAAGTTCGTACCTTTGTAGTTAACTTGGAATCCATAAGGCTTAAATAGATACAGGCGGCTTAGGAATCGAATCGGTATCCAGGCAGGAAAAGTCGAAACGAGAATCAGCTGAGTTAAGTTGTAAACAATCAATATTTTTGCCGGCAACTTGAGCCATTTCGTATACCGAGGAAATCGTTGAAGTTTATTGAAAACCGGGGCAATGCACAGAACACCCAGGACACCTCCTGCGCTAGCTAAAGGCAAAAGAAAGCGAAGCTCGGAGGAGGGTGTGAGTTCAAAAGCTAAACAAAGGGGTAGTGAAATCCAGGTAAGAATATGGAGAGGATGTTGAACCCACATGGCCAGGAAGCCCAGTAAAATCAGGATTCCTGAGGGAGATGGATCTATTGCTCCAGTGGGCCAATGCCAGGCCGATCCTTGGCTTAGAAAGTTCCAAGGCGTAAAAGTCCAAATCCCGTAGCCCAAGAAGTCCACGCAAGTGCCGATGCCAACCCAGGTGGTTATTCCTGTTGAGATCAATAAAATCGTTTTAAATTGGCTTCTGGCAACGATGGCAAGCCAAAGAATCAATCCCAGGATCATCCAAGCGAGATTGAAGTGACATTCAAAGGCAAGTCCCAGAATCAGTCCGACGCCAAGAGACAGGCCCGGGGGACATTTGCCTGGTTGTTCGGGATGTTTAGGTCGGGTGGAGGATCCGAGAATGAGCAGGCTTAAAGCGATAAAAAAGAGGGAACCTCCAAAATTTTCCGAAGAATGCCTCGAGTGAATGACAGGAATATACCACAGGAGGTGGAGGGCCAGGACAGACCATCGGCGCCAGCTCTTATCTTGAAACCAAAGAGCACAGACCAGGGTGAGCCCAGCCAACGATAGCCAGCCGAGGGCGGCTCCGATCACTCGATAGCTCATGGCCCAATCGAATGGGTTCAGAATTCCAATTGAACTCAAAAACCGAGTTATTCCAGTCAGAAAAAATGGAAGGATCCAAGGCTGAAGGAAATGCTGGTATTCAAAGGGCAGGTCACTGGACGGACTTCTTCCTAGTTTGAAGTTAATGAATTCAAGGACTTGAAAATGTTCGTTCGGATGGAAGAATCCAGCACTTTTGACTGCTGCTATCAAATGCAAAATAAGTGAAATGGACAACCACTGAAAAACGAGCTTTGGCCATGCAGAATCCCTTTTGAAGCCTGCGCGAGAAAAGAGCCTATCCAGCATAGGACCATGATAACTTAGTTTTTGAGAACCCTTAAGGCTTAAATTTTTCTGGAAACGAAGCTTGATATCCTTCAGTTTTGATCGCGTGCTGGTAGAGGCGGTCAAGAGTTGGAAACTCTTTGAGAGTCATTTCGTATCTTAAAGCGTTGTAGCATTGGGGAATGAGCACCAGGTCGGCAACCGTGAGGGTGTCACCGAACGAGTAGGTACCTGCAGTTCGTAGAGCAAAAGTTTCATAGGCTTGAAGGCCCTTTTGGATCCAGGTTCGATTCCATTGCTTTTGCTGTTCTGGATCGTGTGAATAGTGCTGCATGACGTTAAGGTTCTGTAGAGGCTGTGTACCCGAATTAATGGTTTCTACTAACTGTCGAACTTGGGCTCTTTCAAAGGGGTCTTTGGGTAAAAGGGCTGGTTTTGGATGTACCTCTTCTAAAAATTCAATAATTGAGATAGATTCAGTCAGAAAACGAGAATTTCCGTTCGAGTCAATTAATTCTAGGGTAGGTACATAGCCCATTGGGTTTTTTTTCAGGTATTCGGGGCTATCGGATTCGTCTGAGAGTAAATTGATCATGATAAACTCGCATGGGAGTCCCTTGATGAACATCGCCCATCGAACCCGCCAACTGCAGGAAGAACGCCAATAATGGTATAGTCGGAACTTCATAAAATACTCCTACTGTGATTGAGTCACGATTCGATTTTCAAGTTGCCCGAGACCTTCCACTTCGAGGGTCACTTGATCTCCAGGTTTGAGCCATAAATTGTCGGTGATTTTCGAGCCATTAAGTTCTAAGAGACACCCTGTTCCAACGGTGCCAGATCCGATGACCTCACCCGGGTAAAGCGTGACACCATAGCTGGCGCGCTCAATAATCTGAGCGAAGGTCCAATTCATATCCTTCAGGTTTCCCTGAGAAAGTTGTTTTCCATTAACGAAAGCTTTCATGGATAAATTGTGGCGTTCTCCTGTTTTTCCTGGGATTGAGTGTTTTTCTAGTTCGTCCCGAGTCACAAGATAGGGACCCAAAGAGGTTGCAAAGTCTTTCCCCTTGGCCGGACCTAGATTGAGCTTCATTTCCTCCATTTGGAGGACCCTGGCAGACCAATCATTCATAATCATATACCCGAAGATCACTGCGTCAGCTTCGGAGGCAGGAACGTTCTTACATTTTTTTCCTATAATAATGGCAACTTCCAGTTCAAAGTCCAGTTTGTCCAGGGCCAACTCTTGGACCTCTACATCGCCGGGACCCGTTACTGCCAAATGATTGGTGAAGTAAAAGACAGGGAACTGATCAAATTCAGGAATCATTGGAACGCCGCGGTTTCTTCGGGCAGTTTCTACATGTTGGCGAAAGGCATATCCGTCTCTCATCGAGAGAGGTCTAAGGATGGGAGAGCTGAGCTTGACACTCTTTTCTGGGTGAATCATCGCTTGGGGAAGGGGATTCTTCGGGTGTGCCCTATGATATTCGATGAGTTGAGTCACCAGGGGGAGGAGCGTGCTCTGTTCTTGAATGAGAGTCAGCATAGACAAAGGAAAGAGAATGGCGGTTGAGTGCGGAGCGTTCAAGCTCAGCCATTTTAGACCTTCCTCTAAATCTAGGATCGACCCTTGGTCAAGGATTCCTACTCGAGTTTCGGATGTGTCTGCAGATAGGTAAGTTACGAATTTCATGTTTGATACATATCCCTGATCGAGTCTAGTCACAAGTAGAGCTGAGAGGAGTGAGTGAGAGTTCTAATCCCATCACTGATTCATTGATCATCCGAATGGCTTCGAGAGGGTCGTCGGTCAGATGCACAAAATTCAGTTCTTCGTGAGAGACAGCTCCACTTTTGATGAGGACTTCGTTGACCCAGTCGAAAAATCCCTTCCAGTATTCTTTTCCCATGAGAATTACCGGGAATTCGTAAAGTTTTCCAGTTTTTATCAAGGTAATGGCTTCACTCATTTCATCGAGAGTCCCCATTCCGCCCGGCAGAATAACAAAAGCATAAGAGTATTTTGTGAGCATGATCTTTCGAACAAAAAAGTAATAAAAAGTGACCACAAGATCGACATAGGGATTGGGACCTTGCTCGTGGGGAAGGATAATATTACACCCAACGCTGATTCCCCCAATTTCTTGCGCTCCGCGATTAGCCGCTTCCATAATTCCTGGGCCGCCACCGGTCATCACGGTATAGCCTTCACGGGCCAACGCGCTTCCCACTTTTCTGCCTAACTCATAGTAAGGGTGACCTTCACCAAACTGAGCCGAACCAAAAACTGAAACGGCAGGCCCAATAGGATGGAGGGTTCTCATCCCTCGGATAAATTCGAGCGCGATTCGAAAGAGGCGAATGAGGTCTTTAGAGAGCGAGTTTCGGCCTGCCAGGTATTGAGACTCACTTTGGACTTTGGTTCTAAGATTTTTGAGACGTTTGACACGAGTGTCAGGTCTAAATACGGACTTTAAAAAAAATAACATCAGGGATTCTTCTCATATCCGTGAGTCTCAAACTAGAGGTCTATACTTGATTATTATAATCAGAAATGATAATCAGGATTGCATGCGAGTTCTATTGCTCACACCTCCTATGACCCAGCTGAATACCCCCTATCCGGCTACAGCCTATTTGACAGGGTTCCTTAGAAAAAATGGAATCGATGCAGTCCAGGGAGATCCCGCTATTGAATTGGTCATGATGCTGTTGTCTCGGAAGGGGTTAAGTGCGATTCGGGATGAACTGGTAGACGGAGTCACCTCCTCCGCAAGTGTTGAGTTCTTTCTTAGTCAGAGTGATGCCTACTTAGATACGGTCGAAGCTGTGATTTCATTTCTGCAGGGGAGAGATCCCAGTTTAGCACTTCGTATCGTAAGTCGAGACTTTTTACCCGAGGGCCCTCGGTTTCTCGCTTTGTCTGAAGGGAGTTCGGGGACCGACGTAGAGATTTCAGATTCTTTGTCTTGGGCATTTGGGTCCTTGGGGGTTCAGGACCGGGCTAAGTATTTAGCGACTCTTTATGTAGATGACCTAGCTGATGTGATTCGGGACGGAATTGACTCTAGGTTCGAACTCTCTCGCTATGGCGAAAAGCTTGCGGCCAGTGCACCCCATTTTGATCCACTCCACTTTGCCCTACAATCTTCGCCCACCTTAGTGGACCGATATTTGAGTGAACTCACGACTCAACTGATTCAGAAATTTCAACCTACGGTACTAGGTTTGACGGTTCCATTTCCAGGGAATGTTTATGGGGCTTTGAGGATTGCTCAATCGGTAAAAAAGCTCAATCCTTCAATCCATATTTTACTCGGGGGTGGGTATGCGAATACTGAGCTGCGGGAATTAACCGAACCTAGAATCTTCGATTTTGTGGACTATATTACTTTGGATGATGGTTATTCATCCGTTTATCAAAGTCAGGTGATTGACGTTTGTACTTATATTTCAAAAAATTTT
>JANNCA010000091.1:0-2223 GCA_031386075.1 Oligoflexia bacterium | reverse complement strand
TTCCGTCAAATCTCCTTTGCTGCCTTTTCCTGATCGAGTCAACCCCGGGCCGGGAACGACCTTAAACCTTCTGGATCGGAAAGTTTCGTTGGAAGGCTACCTTCCCCTGTACTCCAGACCCACTTGATGCAGAATAGATTGTCACATCGTATTTTTCGGCCCCTAACACTTTGCCCCAAGAAGCTTCCACCGAAACTTTCCGATCCAGAAGGTTTAAGGTCGTTCCCGGCCCGGGGTTGACTCGATCAGGAAAAGGCAGCAAAGGAGATTTGACGGAAGGTTCGATCATTTTTTTCAGAGGGGGATTCTCTGCTAACTTCTCTGCGGTAGTCTGGAGAATCAGATCAAATTGCTTGACGGCACTGTAGGCCTTGATTTCTCCACCTCGATCTCGATAGACGCTCTTAATTTTCCAGTAAAGACTTCCATTCGACAACCCATGCACAGCCGTTGAGCCCGTAGTGGGATTAATCAATTCCGAAACAACTAAATCTTTGAAATTCGTATCACGAGCGATCTCCAAAATATGTTCTTCCAGTTGAGGCCGACCCTCCCCTTGAGTAGAAACCTTCGACGCGACCCAGCGAGGAGAAAAGGTCCTGTCACTAGCAAGAACTTTGACTTTCGCATGGTTGGCTGGCCAAATGGACTGGAGGGCTAACGCACTAAAAATCTGAAACCTTCTCACTTCACTTAAAATTTTGTTTTTTTGAATGAGGCGCCAATAATAAAGGCCCGGCCCGAGCTGAGTGGAGACACTCTGAGTGAGGTGGGTTGCGCCCCTCTCTTTTTCACTCTCATTCAGCTGAATGGACACGGTCGACTGGGAGTAAAATCGAGGGTCGTCTGAAACCTGAAAAGTAAATCCTTCGGAATGAGTACCCGGTACCCGAAGATCCCACCCGAAAGTCATCGACTTGAGCGTTTTCTCAGGAACGAAATAACGAGCTAAAGATTCAGGCTTCAACAATCGGACAACCAAATCTTCTACGTGAGTTTTACCATCCTTACCCACGCTAATTTTACTATCGCCTTCTGCTTTATGAACCACTATGGAGCCACGTAAATAACCCAAAGAGAGCTCGGCCGAATCATCCATTACGACTAAGCTATTTTCTCCAATGTCGAGAATACTCCCGTCGACCAAACGCAGGCTAACCGCACTCCCGCGCCCCGTTTGCACTGAATCTTTGATGAACAAGTTTTCACCCGCATCAATATTATTCCAGATATAACTATGAGCTGACTTGCGCCGAACTTGGGCTTCGCGCCGTTCAACCTTACCTAGTGTTTTGCCACCTGAAGCCTCACCCGAGTCATGAAGATCTTGATAGAGGACATACCCCCCCCCGAATGCCCCCCCAAGACAAAGAAGGGGAACTAAGATCAATCTCCAGGCGAACTGAGTTTCTCGATCAGAGTCCGTCACCTCATACTCTTCGGTAACTCTGAGGAAAACCTTCTGTTTTTGTTACTGTTTTTTCTATTTTTTCTCTCATTTAACAATCAAATCCTTGAGTTTCAGTGCAATCTGAACCAACTCCTTAGAGGAACTCAGGACTTGCTCGACGCTCACTGAACTCTGGGCAGGAATCAATGCCTTACGTCCTGTGTTGTTCTTTACAATGACTGATCTGACTATAGCCTTTTTTCTTCTTCCCATTCCCAGTCTTTAATTCGCTAGAAGCACCGACTTTCTTAAAAGTTAGTTTAACAAAGTCGTGCAAATTTTCCAGATTGCCTGGTATTACGACGGCAAATCCACGGGGAAGCGGCTTATGAATATTTTGGATATCCGAATTCAAAAATCGAAACTCACTCAAAGACAAAGACTTCTCTAGGGCATAGCTCAATCCACTTTGACTCTTCGTAAGATGATCAAACATAATTGAACGAACCCTAGAAGAAGAAGAGGCAGGGATCTCTCCAAAGAAAACCTTTCGATAAGACTCTGCATAGAGCACTGCAAGAAACTCAGAATAATAACTGCGACTTGCCCAACCCAAAGACATCTTTTTCCTGCCTTGGGTTTCAAATAAATGAGAAATTTTTGAAAATCCGACATTCTTCCCCTTCAATCGGGGAAGATTTTTGAGCCCGTGATTATAAGCTATAACAGAGAGCACCCAACTTCCTAGGTACCTATGATTCCAGTGAAGCATCTTTGCAGCTGCAATTGTGGACTTCAACGGCGATAGCCGCTCATCGATCTGATTGGCATCG
>JANNCA010000068.1:0-4870 GCA_031386075.1 Oligoflexia bacterium | reverse complement strand
CTTCACAAGAAAGATGTTCGAGGTTTTCGACATCACTTCCACTCCCTTTGTGTACTCGCGCACACTCTGGTTGCTTCAGCTGCCTGCCTACTCGCCCCCACTTTCTCTTCCAAATTATTCATCCCAAGTTTTCAAAGATCTACCACTTTCGTTTGTTTTTTATTCAATCGCGTGGTGTGACCGTTTAATAACCAAGACTGGGCCGAGACGCAACGTTTATTTTAAAAAAAATTAAGAATTTAAAATTTGGTACGATTTGATGCGCCTGAGAAGAGTCCCTTTACTTACCCCTATGACCCTCGCTGTTCGACTAATCCTACCTCCATGATAATTTAATGCGCGCTGAAGATATTCTTTTTCAAACGCCTTCATCGTCCCCATATAGTCAAAACCTAGTGACATCTCGACCTGGCCTAATCCTAAAGATTTTAACTGGTTATCCACGCTTCCAAGGGAGCTCTCAGCAATCATCCAGGAAGGAAGATCACCCAACGTGATCACAGAACCATCACAAGCCAGAATCGCAAAATCCAGCACATTTCTCAGTTCTCTGAAATTTCCGGGCCAAGCGTAGGTTTCAAATTTCTCAGCGACTTGTGTCGAAATTCTTAAAATAGATCGATTCGCCTGCATTGCGGCCGTATGCAACGAGGCATGAATGAGAAAATCCAGTTCTTCAGCCCTCTCACTCAAGGACTGAAGAGGAATGGACACCACCCGCAACCGATGAAGTAAATCCTCCCGAAAGCCCCCCTGAGCGACAGCATGAGGCAAATCCTTATGGGTTGCCGCAATTACCCGTACATTGAGTCGTGTTTCTGCATTGCTTCCGACGGGGCAAAATGTTCGAGCCTGTAAAAACTCCAAAAGCCTTGCTTGGAGCCGCGGCGAAAGCTCACTCACCTCATCTAGAAAGACAGTTCCTCCCTCAGCTAGCTGCAGCTTACCCAACCTTCTCTGGTCTGCCCCTGTAAAAGCCCCTTTTTCATGGCCAAAAAGCTCGGACTCCAAGACCCCCTCATGAAGAGATGCTAGGTTGATCGAAACAAAAGGCTTCTCCCTTCTTTTGCTTTGTTCATGAATTTCCTTGGCCAGAGAAGTTTTACCTGTTCCGGTTGCCCCCGTAATTAAAACAGTAGCATCACTCATACAGGCGATTTTAAATAAACGATCTAAGTTATGTGAAATATCCATTATTTACCTCTTTATTCAATCACCTGAAGCAAATACCAAGCCAAGACTAAAGACTTTCTGCTTATTATTTAATGATACCTAATAGGACTCAATTCAAAAAAATGTTGGTTTTTCCAGACAAACCAAAAAAATAGTTGGGAAATCCAGACAAATTGTTGTAAATAGATCAACATTAAAAATAAATAATTCTAAATAGAACCATTAAGGTTCCCAGTTACCCCTATGTATAAAATCCTTATTTGTGACGATGACCCAATCTTCCAGATCTCTATCAAACAAACCCTTCAGCGTGACTATGAGTGCCGGTTCGCCAACGGCAGCGAAGAGGCTTTAGATTTAATTAAAACCCACCCTTTCGACCTTCTCCTACTCGATATTCAAATGAAAAACCCTGAAGAAGGGCTTCATTTCATTCCAAAGGCGCTAAAAACAGCTCCTGATCTCAATATCGTAATGTGCAGTTCTCATAAGGACTTTCAAATCGTTCTTAAGGCAATTCGCTTGGGAGCAACGGACTATCTAGTCAAAGACTCCAGTGCCGACGAGCTCCTTTATCACCTTAAAAAAGTCATTGAACGTAAATTGGCCCTGATGCGACAGAATAGGCAAAACCTTGAATCTTATTCGGAGCACTTTAAGCATGTCCTCATCGGCGAAAGCCCTTCTATACTCCAACTTCGTAGAACTATCGAAAAAGCTAGAATCAGCCAAGCCAACCTCCTCATCACCGGAGAGACCGGCACTGGCAAGGAGCTGATAGCCCGACAGCTCAGACAAACCTTTCAAGACGGATCTCTAGAGCCTTTCTTATCCGTCGACTCCGCAACGATCCAAAGCTCAACAGCTGAGAGCCAGCTCTTCGGTCATGAAAGGGGAGCCTTCACAGGTGCAGACAGACTTAAAAAGGGAATCTTTGAGGAAGCGGACCAAGGACTTGTCTACTTTGACGAAATCTCTAACATGCACCTGGATATCCAAGCCAAACTTCTGAGAGTTCTTCAAGAGAAGGAGGTTTGCCGCCTCGGTTCTGCTAGGGTTATTCCACTTCGCTTTCGGGTCCTATGCGCTACAAACAGGAATTTAGAAAAAATGGCAGATGAAGGAACCTTTAAATATGACCTTCTTCAGCGCTTAAACGCGATCATCATCCATGCACCCGCCCTCCGTGAACGAAAAGAGGACATTCCCCTTCTCATAGACCATTTTATCAAAAATCAGCACCGGGTGGAGGGGCCTATCCAATTCAACACAGAAGCTGTCGCAGCATTACAGGAATACCTCTGGCCAGGCAACGTGAGGGAATTGAACAATTTGATCACCAATCTCTCTGTCATGTCCGAGACCTCTGAAATACAATTAGTACACCTTCCTCCAAAGTTTTTGCCCCCCTCTGAAATTCGACAGTCAGTACGTCAGCCACTGCCTCGTCAATCGACGGGATTCTACAAAAAAGTAGCTGAATTCGAAGAAAAGGTCCTCAGACAGGAATATGATCAGTCCAGTGGAAATGTAACCCAACTTGCTCTGGCCTTAGAAATGAATCGAACCCACCTCTATTCTAAGCTGAAAGGGTACTCAATTCTTCCCCCACGTTAGACTCCATCTGCTTCAAGTAAAGATGCAATACAGAAAGAAGGGCCGGTAACACGCGAAACGGTGAGCAGCTGACATAATCCAGCCCCTGACTCAGACAAAACTCCAACGTGGATGGATCTCCCCCTTGTTCCCCACAAATTCCAAAACTTGCACCTGGCCGAACTCGTCGCCCTCGTTTGACCGCAGCTTCAATCAATTCCTTCACAGGTGCGCAGAGCACCTTAAATGGATCGTACTGTAAATACCCCTTTTCCAAATAAAAGGGGAGATAATGAGCGCTATCGTCACGGGACATCCCCATCGTCGTCTGAGTGAGATCATTCGTTCCAAAAGCAAAAAATTCACCCACTCGTGCCAATTGGTCAGCCCCCAAAGCAGCTGCTGGGAGTTCAATCATGGACCCCACTCGAATCTCAAGCTTCGAGTGAAGTGGAACTCTCAAACTTTCTCTCACTTGCTCTTCAATTTCGAAAACTCTTTGGCGAAGTTGGTCCAGTTCAGCCTCTAAAAGGACAAGAGGGAACATAATACCTGCGTTGACCTCTGCCTGAGCTGAATAAGCAGCTCTAATGATCGCACGTATCTGCAGATCATAAACTTCAGGCATAATCAGCCCAAACCTACAGGCTCGCAGTCCAAGCATCGGATTATGCTCTCTCAGATTCTCCGCCCTCGTCAGAATCTGTTCTCGGGTCAAATGAGGAAGATCCTGAACGACCTTCTCCATCTCCTGAGAATCTTGGGGCGCAAAGTCGTGTAATGGTAAATCCATGAGCCGAATGTTCACGATTTTTTTGCTCATGATTTCGAATATCTTCCTGAAATCTTGAAATTGAATTTCCTCTAAAATAGAAAAACTCTCTTGAGTTTGAGCCACATCACCAGTAAAAATAATATTTCTAATTTCCCGAAGGGCTTGAGTATCTACAAACATATTCTCAGTTCGACAGAGTCCAACCCCAGACGCACCAAAAATCAAACCCACTTCCGCGTCTTTTGGGTTATTAATATTCACCCTGACTTCCAAGGGAACTTTTTCACTCTTCGCTGTTCGAGCCAAGAGCCGAGATACCCCTTGTATCGCTCCCTCTCTAAAGGAAAGATTCTTTAAGACACCCTCTCCAAAAAAAAGTCGTCCTACTGGACCAGCCTCTAATGTCAGCAAAGTCCCCGCTTGAATCGTTTGGCCAGCAATAATGCAATGGTCCCCACCCATACCCATTTCTAGGCCCTTGTACCCTACTATGCAAGGTATCCCATTCGCCCTCGCCATAACCGCAGCATGAGAGGCAATTCCACTGGCCTGAGTCACTAGACCACTCACAATCCCAAGTCCTGGTGTATCCGAAATCAGAAGTTCATCGGTAATTAAAATCGTACGCTTGTCGGCACCACTCTTACTTCCACTCTTATGAAACTCAATGGCATCGAGCATCTTAAAAAAAACATGCCCTACTGCTGTCCCGGGTGCTGCAGTCACCCCTACGGAACCTAGATCCTTAAGACTCGCTCTGGACGACTCATCTAAAGAGGGATGAAGCAACATTTCGATGTCACCGGCCTTCAATCGAGTCACTGCTTCTCGATCCGAAATAATTCCCTCATGATTGAGTTCGACCGTGCTCACGACCGCGGCTCTGGCGGTAGAATCAGCTTTCTCGAACTGAGTAAAATGCAAATGCCCATCTTCATCACTCACAAAATTAACTTCCATGACATCACGATAACTCGCTTCAATCTTAGGAAGACACCGAATCATCTCACTATAAATCATTGGAAATCTGAGTCTGAGGGAGTTTTCTGCAGGAATGGGGGTGCTAGATTTAGACTCACCATCTAAAGGATTCTTTTTATCTTCTGCCCCCGCCTGAAAGACTCCATAGAGATCCTTATCGCCGGAGAATGGATTTCGAGTATAAACGACACCATGGGTCGAATGGCCAAAATTTGACTTAAGAAATTGAGCCTGAATAAAAATTTCATCCGACCTCAACACTTTAGATGACACTCTAGAGCACTGAATGAGCGCAGCTAAAAGGTGTTGTTCCGGCCTCTCAGAGAATACTCTTCCACTTTTCTG
>JANNCA010000067.1:0-2247 GCA_031386075.1 Oligoflexia bacterium | reverse complement strand
CTTCACAAGAAAGATGTTCGAGGTTTTCGACATCACTTCCACTCCCTTTGTGTACTCGCGCACACTCTGGTTGCTTCAGCTGCCTGCCTACTCGCCCCCACTTTCTCTTCCAAATTATTCATCCCAAGTTTTCAAAGATCTCCGCAAAACTTTAAGTTACAAAAGACTAGAATATAGTCTTTTGTATTTTTGTTTTTGCGTCACACTCACGTTCAGAGGTTTGACTTATCTATCTGCAATCGTTTCTGAGCGCAAGAGTCTTTTTTAAGAAAAGTAAGAATTATTGAATTTATTTCTAGAACGACCCTGCTGAGTTTGAAGGATCCCCCTTAATTGACGCTATTTGCCTTTAAAAACATGGATATCCCCTCGATCGGTGAAAATTTTCAAAAGTTCTCCCCCGTCTCTAATCCTCCCTATCCAGTGATTGGCAGGCTCAGGACCAAAAGTTACCCTGTCTTGAGACTTGTCTATCGCAAAATCAATCGCTGTTTTTCCATAGTTACTCCAGATATCCACCTCTGCAGAAAAGTGCTGAGGAAGCGTTAGGTCAATATTTCCCCGACCAGACTCGATGAATGCCTTGTCTGAAAATTTCCAATTCTTAACATTTCCTACAAAATTGCCAGAATCTAAAGAGCCGCTCAAAAAACCCGAAACATCCTGGAAATTTACATTCCCTTGTTGAGCCGAAAACTCAACCCCTCCCGTTAGGGATTGACCTTCAATTAAACCTGACCGAGAAATATAGAGCTGATTCCCCTGAACCTGAAAGAGCTTGATTCCACCTGAATCTGTTTCTACAACAATGGACTTGCCGTGAATGTGACCCAATTCAACTTGACCGCTTCCACCTAGACATCGAATAGAAGCCTGAATGTTTCTTAATTGCCCCGTGCAGGCTGGACAGACCAGTTCCAAGGTATCTGCTTTTACCCCCTCAATTCGGACCCTACCAGCTCCAGACCTGATTTCTGCGGAAGCGCTCCAGGACTTCAAGACAATCCCCCCCCCGGAAGACCAAATACGAAGTTTAAGACTTGAAGGCGCTAGAATCGTCATATCTATAATCGAATGAGGCTGCTCTTGCTCATGGAGGCGATCAAGCAACCCCAATCCTTTTCCATACTCTGCAGAAATTTCAACACCTTGAGGAGAAACATCGTATCGGTAGTCAGTAGTAGCGAAAAGTACATTTGCCTGGTCTGCACTGTCAGCAACCACCCTCTTCCTCAGTTTGATACGAATTTTATCAAACGACCACCCTTGAACGACTATGTCTCCCCTCGAATTTGTAACCTGTAAGTGACCAAAAGAGCGTAAACTAAAGTCCTTTTCAATATCCTTGACGAAATTCGATGCATCACTCCTCTTTGAAATAGTAGAAAAAAAACCCAGTAAAACTCCGCAAAACAGAGACAACCTCAACGCCTTCACCTCAATGTCACTCCTTTCACTATTAAATTTCTACCACTGGATTCCTCTATTGCGCTCAGGAAAACACCTCGATAAGGAATGATTTACAGATCTCAAGATTACCTTTTAGGGCAAGGCGTTCAAAGAGATGCATTTCGGCGCTAAAAATTTGAATCCCGCGCTCGAATCCATTCTCTTGAGTGCTATAGCTCCTTCATTCAAGTAAACTTTAGAACAAGACCTGTTGCCTTCGAGAACAGGAACCTCAAGTCACACCAGTACCCATCCAGAACTTACACCAGCCCCAAAGAAAAACCTTACAATCTAAACAGTTTGAAAAAATAACAGACACTCCTAAAACCACACCCTTCGATGGGCTCTCATTCATTTTTAATTAGTAAACTTTATTAATTAACTAGTCTTAAAGAGTCACTTCGAATCCATTAGGACCAGAGCCTTACGGCATTCATCTATCTATAATGTTAAGTAATATCATAGACTTGTAAAATCTTTAGTCAAGGTTGCATTTTATAACTCACTGAGTTATTCTATTATTAATTGAGGTTAACAAAAAAAAAGAAATTTAACAGTATGAGTAAAACAAGAATCAAATCGGCGCTCTAGACTAGGTTTACAATGAATTTTGAAAGTCGTACGGGCCTATGGACAGGCCTGCTTGAAGAGGTGGGTTCACTTACATGAACTCCCTTTGAAAAAGGCAAACCGACTGAAAAGTTGGGACGCAAAGCCACGGGGCTCAGAGCTGTTTACCCCGACAGCTCCTGCTAGCCGGGCTACCAAAGGAGGAACAACGCAGAGACCAAGCTGGTC
>JANNCA010000081.1:0-15369 GCA_031386075.1 Oligoflexia bacterium | reverse complement strand
GTTGAAAGAGGGGTCATTATCCTTGAGGACAGATGCATTAGATTCTTCTGAATTTTCTTCTGAATTTCTGAAGTCACTTTTATAGGCATAAGGGCCAGGCTCTACCCCTCGAAGTTTTTCATAGGGACTCATTCCCCCAGATGGGCTAGTGGACGCTCGGTTTGCAAAAATACGAAACACCAGATAGCCCAGACCGAAAAGAAGTAGAATTTCAAGTATTCCAAAGCCTCCTCCGCCACCCATTCCACCCATTCCACCCATTCCCATTCCATTGCCGGCATACCCGAAACTTCGAAATAGCATCGAGCCCAGCATTCCGCCGGCCATTCCACCTACCAGGCTTCGGCCGAAACCTCCCCAGGCGCTTCCTGGTCTAGCTGGCCCCGTTTGTAGAGGAGGTGGGGATAGCGGCTGGGATGGGTAGTTTCGCTGGGAATTGAAGTTTGAGGGATTGGAGGGGCGATAAGGGTTTGAAAACGTGGAAGATCCAAATCCTCGAGATCCACGGAACCCTGATGAACGCCCGCCTCCCATTCGGGCATCCACCCCAGAAGAGATCAATAAACAGAGCAAAGTTAGAATTGGAAAGGAGAAAGAAAAGGTAGATTTAAATAAAAGTTTCATCGAAATTGATTCTAGCTGAGTTTGTCAAATTTTGCTTGAGTTTTAGGTGTCCTAGGAGCAACCAGGCACAGAAAATATTCCGAGTATTTTTATCTAGTAAAGAATGACGAAAAAGGATAAGGTTCGCTTCATGAACTTTGAATCTCTTCATTTAAACGACCTCATTCTTCGTGCTATTCAAGCTGAAGGATATACGACACCCACTCCCATTCAGGCTCAAGCCATTCCCCTTGTGTTGGCTCAAAAAGATGTTTTGGCTTGTGCGCAGACAGGAACTGGAAAGACAGCTGCTTTTGCACTCCCTATCCTCCAACTTTTAACGGATACAAAGAATGGCATTCAGCAAAATGCACGTGAAATCCGAGTTTTGGTTCTCACGCCGACACGCGAGCTTGCTTCCCAAATTGCGCAAAGTTTTACTAACTACGGACAAGGTTTGGCGCTTCGAAGTACAGTCATTTTTGGCGGAGTCAATCAGAAGTCACAGGTTAAAGCCTTGAAGCTTGGCCCAGATATTTTGGTAGCTACCCCTGGGCGGCTTTTAGATCTGATGCAGCAAAGATTAGTTCATTTTCGGAGCCTGCAGATTTTGGTGTTAGATGAAGCAGACCGTATGTTGGATATGGGCTTTATTCATGATGTACGCCGTATCATTTCGGGAATTCCTAAGGTGAGGCAGACTCTGTTTTTCTCTGCTACGATGCCGCCAGAGATTAGAAAGCTTTCCGAACAGATTCTATCTCATCCCGTCCGAATTGAGGTGACCCCTGTGGCCACTACAGCAGAAAAAATTCAACAGTCTGTTTATCTTGCAGATAAAAGACAGAAAACACCTCTTTTAATTCGTCTTTTAGAAGAACTTCAGGTTCAACGTGCTCTGGTTTTTACCCGCACAAAACGGGAGGCTAACCGGGTATCTGAAGACTTGAATGGGGCTGGAATTCGATCGGAAGCCATTCATGGTAATAAGTCTCAAAATGCCCGGGAGAGGGCCCTTGAGAGTATTAGAAGAGGGGATTGTAGGGTGTTAGTCGCTACCGATATCGCCGCACGGGGTATTGATATTGACCAAGTCACTCATGTTTTCAATCACGATATTCCGAATATTCCAGAAAGCTACGTGCACCGAATTGGACGAACTGCTCGAGCAGGCTGTGAGGGGAGTTCTTTTTCATTCTGTTCCGGCGAAGAGAGGCCTTTTTTGGCCGATATTGAGAGACTCATTCGAAAAAAAATTCAGGTTCTTCCGACGCCCGACGATCTTCAAATGGAAAGCAAAGGTAAGCCTAAGGGCCCGAACCTTTCGAGACCTAAGACCTCGGCTCCAGGCGGTCAGCGGAATCGTTACGATTCAAAGTCTCCTCGGTCAAAACCTTCTGGCTCTGCCCGGACATCGAGTTCTTATCCAAAATCGAATAGCCTCGGCTTTATTGTTCGAAGTGAAGAGTCACAAAAATTAAAACCTATCAATCCTCCGGCGAGCCAAAATAATCGACGGAATCGTCGTGAGCAGTCTCGAATAGATACGGGTACTTTGACCGGGAAGCGATTCGTCATTTCGCCTGCTTCTTCGGAATCTTCTATTTAATTTATAAAGTTTTGCAAGTCGGAGTGGGATTTTGAGTCCCGCTCCGACTTTCGAGAGTTCAATCAATAACGGTAATTTTCAGCTTTGTAAGGTCCTTGGACAGGTACTCCAATGTACTTTGCCTGGTCTTCTCTTAACACGGTAAGTACAGCGTTGAGTTTTTTGAGCTGAAGTCGGGCGACCTTTTCATCGAGGTGTTTGGGTAAAACATAGACACCCGTTGGGTACTTTTCAGTTCGAGTGAAAAGCTCAATCTGTGCAATGGTTTGATTTGCAAACGACGATGACATCACATAGCTGGGGTGCCCAGTTCCGCATCCCAAATTGACTAAACGACCTTTTGCTAAAAGGATGATTCGTTTTCCGTCAGGGAAAATAATATGGTCGACTTGAGGCTTAATTTCTTCCCACTTATACTGCTCGAGCGAGGCAATATCAATCTCGTTGTCAAAATGACCAATGTTGCAAACAATGGCTTGGTCCTTCATTTTCTTCATCTGATCGTGTGAAATGACGTGGTAATTCCCGGTCGTTGTGACAAAAATATCGCCTTTGTCAGCGGCATAGTCCATCGTAACGACCCGATAGCCTTCCATTGCAGCTTGTAGCGCGCAAATAGGATCTACTTCAGTGACCCAAACTTGGGCGGATAAAGCTCGGAGTGCCTGTGCCGAGCCTTTGCCGACATCTCCATAACCGCAGACGATCGCAACTTTTCCTGCGATCATGACATCAGTCGCCCGCTTGATTCCATCGACGAGGGATTCTCGGCAGCCATAAAGGTTGTCGAACTTCGATTTGGTGACAGAATCATTGACGTTGATAGCGGGAAATTTCAGTTCACCCCGGGCATGCATTTGAATCAGACGGTGGACTCCGGTGGTCGTTTCTTCCGTGACACCTTTGATTTCTGCTAAGCGCTTGGAATACCAGTGAGGATGCACTGCCAATTTGGCTTTAATAGCAGCAAATAGGATCGTTTCTTCTTCAGAGGTCGGTTTGGAAAGGACGCTGAGGTCCTTTTCTGCACGACTTCCTAGATGAAGTAAAAGTGTGGCATCACCCCCGTCATCTAGAATCATATTGGAGTAGCCACCCTCTGGCCAATCGAAGATACGATGAGTATAATCCCAATACTCAGTCAAACTTTCGCCTTTTACAGCAAATACGGGGAATCCGCCGGCTGCTATGGCAGCTGCTGCATGATCTTGGGTGGAGAAAATATTACAGGAAGCCCAACGTACTTGTGCACCGAGGTCATGCAAAGTTTCGATGAGGACCGCTGTTTGAATCGTCATATGGAGGGAGCCCGTAATTCGAGCTCCTTTCAATGGTTTTGAAGCTGAAAATTCATCACGGATTGCCATCAGGCCAGGCATCTCGGTTTCCGCAATTTTAATTTCCTTGCGACCCCAGTCGGCTAGTTTAATGTCTGCAATGACGTAGTCTTTTGAGTTGTGCATACGCGCATAGTCCTTCAGGATGAAGTGCCAGCCAAGTGAGGGAGGGAATCCAGAGCGCCTCACCTTCTTCTTGTGCTTGGCAAGATTGAGTAGGTGAGCGCAGTTGAATTTTAGAATTCAAGCCTAGGGCAGTCAAAAAAATTGCCTTGCAGCGCTCCTTGAATTCGTCTTGATCATATCCGAAACTCAGGTTAAGGCAATGCTTATGCTAAAAGTTTCGGAGGATCAAAAAGAGCCTAACTCGAGGGTTACCGTTGTCGTTGGGATGTCCGGTGGAGTCGATTCCTCAGTGACGGCATTGGTCCTTAAAGAGCAAGGCTTTAAAGTCATTGGACTTTTTATGAAAAATTGGGAAGAAAAAGACGAGAACGGAGTTTGCCGATCTTCTTATGAATATGAAGATGTCGTTCGGGTGTGTGAAAAAATTGATATTCCCTACTATTCTGTGGAGTTTGTGAAGGAGTATTGGGAAAGCGTATTTATGAACTTTTTAGAGGAGTATAGAGCTGGGTATACTCCTAATCCCGACATTCTTTGCAATCGAGAAATTAAATTTAATGTGTTTTTAAAGAAGGCCCTGACTCTGGGAGCAGACTACTTAGCGACAGGGCACTACGCACAAAATCAATTTTTAAACGGACAGCATCAACTAGTCAAGGGAAGGGATCCTGGGAAAGATCAGTCCTACTTCCTTTATACTTTAACGCAAGATGTGTTGAAAAAAGTGATGTTTCCTATCGGAAATATTGAAAAATTTGAGGTTCGATCTTTAGCGAAAAAATATGGCTTATCCACGCATTCTAAGAAAGACAGCACAGGGATTTGTTTTATTGGGGAAAGAAATTTTACAAAGTTCCTAAGCCAATATTTAGAGAAAAAACCTGGGAAAATCCAAACTCTGGACGGACAAACGGTGGGATCTCATCAGGGTGTTGCTTACTTTACGTTGGGGCAAAGGAAAGGCTTGGGTCTTGGAGGAGAAGGAGATGCTTGGTACGTTGTAGCTAAGGACCCCAAGAGGAACCTCGTTTTTGTCGAAAGAGGCGAAAAAAATCCTGCCCTTTATACAGATTATTTGATCGCCAAAGAACTTACTTGGGTGTCAGGTGCTTCTCCATTGCCTATGCCTTTGAGTTGCACAGCCAAGTCGAGATACCGCCAAAAGGATCAATCTTGTCGTATTTCTTGGCTAAATCCAGAAGGTGTCGATGGGCCGGATCGTCAGGTTCGAGTGGATTTTGATTTCCCTCAGCGCTCGATCACTCCGAGGCAGTCGGTTGTGTTTTATCAAGGAGAAATGTGCCTAGGGGGGGGCGTGATAGAATGTGCGGGCCCTAGTTATTATGAACAGAACCGTAATCTTCCGCCTCAGGTGATCGTATGAAGTCAATGGCCTATTTACCTCGAGGCATCTCGGTTGAGCTTTTAATTTCTCAAGTCAGGAATACAATGCCCTACCTCTTCGACTCAGAAGGGGCTGAGACACCTTTCGAAGATTTTATTCCTGCTCGGGTTGTGAGAGATCATTCAAATCAGCTCGGATCTCCATTGAGTCATTTCGAGTACTTTAGACTTTGTGTCTCCTGTCATTATTTAACTTGTGCAACCCCAGTTCCAACGGATGTGGACAATCAAATTCGCCTCAAGCTATGGCCTCTGGAGTTGCCGATAGAGATTGCTATTCAAATGGCTCAATGGGTGTTAGCAAGTCGAAGCTGGGAATTTAATCAAGTTTCAAAAAGATTTACCTTTGGAGCGCTTGGGAGCCCTTGGCAAGAGGAATCTTTGAGTGGGCATTTAGGAGAGTGGTTCACAGTTTCAGCAGGAGCTTATTGTGCACTTCTTCAATATTCAGATCCATTGTCGCAACAGGTACGACTCGATATCTTCGATGCCATTCGGGATGAGGTGCGTCGACACTCAGAGATTTTTGGTTCCCTTTGGAGGGCGGGTGAAGGATTGGCATGCCTCAAGACAGCCGCGAATTTGTCACACAATCTAGGTGATCTGGATCGAGTGATGGATATGTGGAATCTTCCAGTAGGGGATCCATTGCGGCTTGAGTACTATAAGCTTTCCGTTCTTCCGTTTGATTCAAATCAAAAACTTCGTTATTTGGGGCGACTTTGGGTGGCAGGGGAGCTTTATAAAGCTCCAATTATGGGAAGTTCGATGGCGCAAGAAAATCACCGGTATTTTGCTCTCCGTAAGCCAAAGCTTTTACGACAAAGTCTGGAATTTTTAATACCGAACGGCCCCTTTTTTGATGATTGGGGGAAGCAGGTGGGGTGTCGGCTTTCAGAATGGGGAGAGGTGGGTTTGGCTCTGACTCACGGATGGCAGCGCCTGCCGAAAACTCTCGGATATGGGCGCTCTCTTCGAGGACTATTGCAGTCCCACACGGATTTATCGGTAGATCGGTTGAGGCAGATTCCTAAGTTCCGGATGATATTAGATATGAATCAAGAGACTTTTGAGAAAAAGTGGAATGATGAAGCTGTTAAACAAATGGATGATATTCCCTCGCGTGCTTGAAATTTCTGGATCTATTGATCTCAAGATTACCTTTTGGGACAGGACATTTAAGAAAATGCTTTTCTGCGCTAATGATTTGGATCCCGCGCAGGAAGACATTTTCTTGAATGCTATCATGATGTAGATTTGATTGCGTCGTAAATCATGAATTTATTGTGTTTAGCTACTGGCTGACTATTTCCAAAAATTCGTTGCAGTGAAATCTGATATTGAAGATGCGAATTGCCGATGACTCGAATTTGACCCCCGACTTTTAATGCTCGGTAGGCGTCCTCAAACATTTGCTTGGCAATATAGGTACCTAGGGTATTCCCTTGATGAAAGGGTGGGTTGCAAAGCACCAGATCTATTGAATGAGGTTCTTGGTTTTCGTAACAATTGGTCCAAAGAAATTCGGCAGGGTCTGAATAATAGTTTGCATAGTTGATCTGGGCGCTGATAACCGCCATTTTAGATTCGTCGCTAAAGATGATTTTAGAATCAGGATTGACTTTTTTGGCTGCAATTCCAATCACCCCATTGGCGCAGCCGAGGTCTAGAATGGTGGGGTAATTGCCCTGAGGAATTGAATTGAGCAAGAAACGGGTTCCGATATCCAGCTTCTCACGACTGAAGAGATTCGAGTGATGGATAAACGGAGTGTTGAGTTGGGTCGTCCCTGGGTCTAAGTGAACTTTGAGTGGATATAGAGATGGGGTGGCCTCTCGTTGAAATTTTGCAAAGATGAGTCTTGCTTTTTTAAAAGCCAGACTCGTTGTTGTTTCGCCTATGTATTGATTGAGAAGGTTAAAAGAGGCAGGCGCTAGATGTTTGATCATTGATCCACAAATGACTTTTGATTGGGGATGAAGATGTTGGCTGAGGTGAGCGAGGGAGTCTTCGAAAAATGACATATTTTTGGGTATTCGAATAAGAGCGAGATCATATTTCCCGTGAAGGGCTTCTAGCTGGCTTAAGGGGTAGAGACGGTTTTCGCTATTGAGCTGAATTCCCTTGAAGCTCACATAGGAGTCAGTGTAGGTGGTTAAGTCAAATTTTTCTAGGGAACAGCTGAGGGCCCCGAATTGATCATTGAGGACTACGATCCTTTGGCTTTTTGGGCCTGAATTCTCAAAGGTTTCGACCCCGCTCAGGTGATTGAGGATGAGTTCGTCCGCACTATCCCAAGCGTGAAGGATCTTGTTCGTGTGAAGGGGGTATCTGTTGAGTTTAAGTTGTTTTTTAGTTGGAGAATTTAGAGCCTGGATCATTTTTTTAATTTGCCGCTTTCTCAATCTCGAAACGAGACTGGCGTCTTAGAAGACAACGAAGTACGATCAGGATTATGGATATCAAACTACCGTCCGTCAGTACAAAAGAAAACCAGCCTCATCCTGTTGTGCCAACACCCAGTGAAATTGCAGAGGGTTACCGCCAATTTATAGGAGATGAGGTCGATTTTTGGCATTTTCCGATGATGAATGACTCTGTTCGAAACTCAGGTTACGAAAAGGCGCTCGGGGCGGCGATAAAAAAAGGAGATGTAGTTTTAGATATAGGAACGGGTTCGGGCCTATTGGCGATGTTGGCCATCCGCCAGGGCGCTTCTCGGGTCATTACCTGTGAAGAAATTCCAATGATTGCGCGTAAGGCCCAAGAAATTATTCGCCTCAATGGCTATTCTGATCGCATCCAAATTATCAATAAGCGATCTACAAGTTTAGTTGTTGGAAAAGATTTTCCAGAAAGGGCTGACGTCCTTGTGACAGAAATTTTTGACGACGGCCTGCTCGGAGAAGGGGCTTTTGTAGCTATTGAGCATGCTCGACTGAATTTACTAAAAACCAATGCCCGAGTCATTCCTTCTGGGGTTCGGGTTTTAGCTATGTGTATTGAGTCACAGGAAGTTTTTGAAAACCATCGGGTCACTCAAGTCGCTGGATTTGATGTCAGCCCCTTCAATGAGTTTTCCTTACAAGGATATACCGGATATCACCTCGATAAGATGAAGTATCGTCCTTTGAGTATTCCTCAGGCGGTTTTTAATTTTGATTTTTGTAAATTACCTCCGGACGAGTCGATACCGATTGAGTTTGAAATCAATTCCGCTGGGTGTTGTCATGCAATTGCATTCTGGTATGAGCTTCAGATGGATGAAAAAACCATTGTTAGCACTGCGCCAGGTTTACCCAAGCTTTCGAGTTGGAAGCAGGCGATCCTACTTTTTGAAAATCCTCGTTCATTTAAATGTGGTGACCGGTATTCATTAAAAGCCCATCATGACAAAAATGAAATCTGGTTTACTTGAATGCTGCTTGCAATTTGATCGATCATTTTATTGAAGTTCTGAAGTGGAAGGAAAGGTTGGATTGCTATTTTAAGTGCGCTCTGGCCTATTCCTTCGACAGACAGTTCATTCGAAAGTAGAAAGCCAGAGCGCAAGTATCCTCAAAATCACTTGTTAAAAGTTACTTTTGAGGTTTTTGATTTTTAGAATTCAGATCAATTTATCGAATCTGGATCTGTTTAGATTTTGTAAGTTCACTTTTAGGAACAGAGACCTGAAGAACCCCATACTCGTAGTTAGCTTGAATGCCTTCACTATGAACGGCCCCAGGAAGGGTATAGGATTTTATGAATGAACCATAATTGAGTTCCGAGACATGTTGTTTCTTAGATTCTTCGGATTTTTCTTGCTTCCTTTCTCCTGAAATCGTGAGTGTTTGATCTTGAAATTCGATTTTAATTTGATCTTTTGAGATTCCAGGAAGGTCTAGTTTAAAGTAATAATGACCTTTGTCTTCGGAAGCTTCGCCTTTGGGTCGAAGAGTTTGAGTTCCAGAATCCCTGCGATTCATCCATTCCTCAAAATATCGATCCATTTCTTTGTAGTTTCCAGGTAAAAGTGAACCCTGCCAAGAATCAGAATAATTTAACATTTGATTGTCATCTCCTTTTTTGAACGAATTAAATAAGACGGAACCAGCATAAGCAACTGCTGTGCCAATAAACTCGGATTCAAAATTTTAACTAACCGAAGTGACCTGAAATATATTCGGCTGTCATTTTGTTTTTGGGATGATTGAAAATTTTGGAAGTTTCATCGTATTCAACTAGTTCTCCCATATAAATGAAAGCAGTCTGATTTGAAATTCGATTGGCCTGTTGCATGTTATGAGTTACGATGAGTACGGTATATTCTTGTTTGAGTTCTTTAACGAGTTCTTCTATTTTTAAAGTTGAAATGGGATCGAGTGCCGACGTTGGCTCATCTAACAAAAGAATCTCTGGTTTTACTGCAATAGATCTAGCAATGCAAAGTCTTTGCTGTTGTCCTCCTGAAAGGCTCATTCCAGGATGGTTCAACTTGTCTTTGACTTCGTTCCATACAGCTGCTTTTTTTAGGGCCCATTCAACTCGTTCACCCAAGGATCGGCGATTCATGCGAGCGTAAAGCTTAACCCCGAAGGCAACGTTATCAAAGATCGACATTGGAAATGGAGTAGGTTTTTGAAAGACCATCCCAACTTTGCTTCGGAGTTGATTCACGTTTTCTTTTGGACTCAGAGCATCTCTACCGTCGATCCAGATTTGGCCTGAAGCCTTTTGTTTGGGATACAGCTCATACATACGATTGAAGGTTCTGAGTAGGGTTGACTTTCCACATCCGGAGGGTCCGATGAGGGCTGTGACGCTTCGTTCAGGTATGTCCAAGCTGACTGACTTCAAAATGTGTGAAGTGCCGTAATAAAAATCTAATTTTCTGACTGAAATTTTCGGATTTTCGGTTCGAGTCATGTACGCGTACCCCGAAATTGTAGGAAAAGTCTGGCGAAAATGTTCAGTGCTAATACGCCTAACGTAATCATAAGGGCTCCCACCCATGCTAAGTGTTGCCACTCTTCGTAGGGGCTCATGGCAAATTGAAAAATAACTACAGGCAGGTTGGCCATAGCCTTTGACATATCGGTACTCCAAAATTGATTATTCAAAGAAGTGAAAAGCAAGGGAGCTGTTTCACCGCTAATTCTAGCGATTCCCAGGAGAACTCCAGTGAGGATTCCTTTTCTCGATGACCTATAGCATATGGAAACGATCGTCTTACTTCGTGAAGCGCCCAGAGCAAATGCTGCTTCACGGAGGTGTTGAGGCACCAGTCTGAGCATGTTCTCGGTACTGCTGACTACCACCGGGATTAGAATTGCAGCCAAGGCAAATGCACCCGCCCACCCAGAGAAGTGCCCACTCCTTGAAACTACGAGTGCATAGATAAAAAACCCAATGACAACCGATGGTGCTGACAGCAAAATGCTGTTGATAAATCGAATCGTCGATCCAATCCAGCTTCCCTCACTCAATTCTGCTAAGTAAGTCCCCGCTAGGATTCCAATGGGTGTCCCTATAACAGTTGCGGTTCCAGTTAAGGCTAAACTTCCGTAGATTGCATTGAGGAGTCCTCCTTTGGATCCGGGGGGTGGAGTCATAGATGTAAACACAATCGTGTGGATTCCTGGGAGCGCCCGGCTGATCAGTGTGAATAGGATCCATCCAAGCCAAAATAAGCCACAGGTCATTGAACAGGCAGAAAAAAAGAGCGCGCACGCATTAACCATCCTGCGGCGCCGGTAATAAAAACAAAAATGCCTCGTTTGTTTGAGGTCAGAATGGATAACATTCATGTTAGGATTCCTTCCCGTTTCCTCACCTGGAACAACATGAGTTTGGCTATCGAGAGCACGACAAAAGTAATGAAGAAGAGGATCAAACCGAGTTCAATCAGCGAAGCAGTGTAGAGGTCTCCCACAGCCTCGGTAAATTCGTTTGCAAGCGATGATGAAATTGTGCTGCTTGGCATCAGCAATGAGGAGCTGAGGTCATGAGAGTTGCCGATGACAAATGTCACTGCCATTGTTTCTCCAAGTGCTCGGCCCAATCCAAGCAAGACTCCACCCAATACTCCGGATCGAGTATGAGGAAGGACTATTTGCCAGAGGACCTCCCATGTGGTTGCCCCAAGACCATACGCAGACTCTTTGAGTAGGGGAGGCACCACTTCGAAGACATCTCTCGTGACTGATGCAATGAAGGGAATGATCATTATCGACAAGATAATTCCTGCTGGGAGAATTCCAATTCCCATTGAAGGTCCAGTAAAAAGTACGCCAATCACTGGTATCTTCCCTAGATGGGAGTTAATCCACGGCTCAACATAGGTGCCAAAAATAGGTGCGAAAACAAATAGACCCCACATACCATATATTATTCCTGGAATAGCTGCTAATAGTTCAATGGTTGTGCTCAATGCTACTTTGAGCGCAGTTGGAGCGAGTTCAGTGATAAATATAGCAATACCAACGCTGATGGGCGTAGCTATGACGACCGCAAGAATTGAGGTTACTAAAGTGCCTATGATGGGAACCACGGCGCCAAACTTCTGCGTCACAGGATTCCACTCGGAGTTTATAAAGAAGCTAAATCCAAAAGCATAAATGGCTTTAAATGAACCCATTGCGAGAGATGCAATAATTGTCAGAAATAATATTAATACAAATAGTGAAGCCAAATGAGCGGCACTTTTGAAGGTGAAGTCGAAAGCTTTCTCTCGATCGTAGAATTGAGTGTGATCTAGTTTGGGCGCAGTGCTTTGAAATTCATTCAGGATAAGAATCACTTCACTACTTTGAGTAGATGGGGAGAATAATGGAGGTGTCATTTTGATCCTTCAGCTCGGTTTTCCAGCTATGTTCAATAAGTTTGACGGCTGGATCAGGCACCGAAATATAGTCTAGTTCTTGAGCTAAACTTTTTCCATGATGATAAGCCCATCTGAAGAATTTTAATATTTCCTTAGCCTGCTCTGGTTTAATTTGAGTTTTTTGAATGAGAATAAAAGTGGATCCTACTATAGGCCAGCTATTTTTTCCTGGCATGTTTGTAAGAAGTAGATAGAATCCTAAGGATTGATTCCATGTGGCATGGGTAGTTGCAGATTGAAATGACGCTGCATTTGGGATAACAAATTCGCCTGACCGGTTCTTCAGACGGGCTGCATTTATTTTGTTTTGTAACGCATAAGCATATTCAACATATCCTATAGACCCGTTAATTCTCTGGACATATGAAGCTACTCCTTCGTTTCCTTTTCCTCCAATTCCAGTAGGCCAGTTGATCGCGGAACCTTCCCCAGTTTTTTCCTTCCAGCTACTACTGATTTGAGAAAGGTAGTGGGTCCAAATGAAGGTAGTCCCGGATCCATCAGATCGATGAACTACTGTAATGTCTCGATCTGGAATAGTGAGATTGGGGTTGAGTTGGACGATATCAGGGTGGTTCCATTTTTTTATCTTTCCCGAGAAGATGTCAGTCAGAACTGGACCCGTTAGCTGAAGTTCGTTCACCGAATTCAAATGAAAGATAGGGACGATTCCACCATTGATGATGGGAAATTGTAGGAGGCCACTTTTGGTTAATTGCTCTGCTTGAAGAGGAATGTCAGAAGCTCCGAAGTCTACTGTGTGGCTTTGGATTAGCTTGATACCACCTCCTGAACCGATTGATTGATAGTTGACAGTTGTTCCTGTTTCTTTTTTATATACATCTGCCCACTTTGAAATAATAGGATAGGCAAAAGTTGATCCAGCTCCAGTCACTTCAGCCGCTAGGGCGCAACTGCCAATTAACATTTTTAGGAGCACCCAATCTAAAACGGAATCCAAATTTTTCGCTGATACCAATGATTTCCCCTCTTCTTCGCTTGAGCGAGCCCATTCGGAACTGATCACTAAAAAACCTCGGAACTATGCAATGAATTTTAAAATATTGAAATCTAAAAACTCATGAGAGGGTTAACCTAACCAATTCTTAACGAAGGTCACGGGGAATAGAAATATAAGTTCATTGCCTGCAAGATGCTTGGGTCGGTGATCCAAAAAATGAGAGCCAGGTAAAAGATCAAAAGACATTGCCTGATTGCAAAGGAAGACCGGGTCATGATATTCAGAGTGAATTGCAAAAATGAAATTTTATTTAGAAGATTGTAAATGAGTCTTTTCATAGCATTTATAAATAGAAGTATTACTTTTATTTATAAATGCTAAGTTGTTAGTGTATAGCAGCAATAAAGTTAAGTAATTTTTTGCGTATTCAGGTTTTTAAGTCCCCGGAAAATAAAGATAGGTAGGTTAATTAAAATGAATATTTTTTTGTTTTCAGCTTCATTGCGCAGGGAATCTTTCAATAGAAAACTCATTGCGGAAGCAGCCTCGGTTTTTAAGAAACTAGGCTCCCCTATTGTCCACGAAAATAGTCTAGCTGATTTTAAGATGCCTCTTTATGATGGTGATTTAGAGGAAACGGACGGGCTTCCTCAAGGGGTCAAGGCTTTTATTAGTTCAATTCAGACCGCGGATGCCCTAGTGATTGCCGGTCCTGAGTATAATGGGGGAATTTCGGGTGTTTTGAAAAATGCAATTGATTGGGCTTCGAGGGCAGATTCGAATCCGTTTATTGCAAAGCCCATTCTTCTCTTAGGCGCTACGCCAGGAGGGTTGGCGGCACTGCGTGGATTGTGGCATACTCGAGTTCCCTTAGCTGCTCTAGGTGCTCACGTTTATCCCGATATGTTTGGGCTGGGAAGCGCCGATCAGGCTTTTGACGTCGGAGGCTGCATGAAAGATCCCAAATCTAAGGAACGCCTGGCTCATATGATTCAAAAATTCTCAAAGTATTCTGAAGCACTTAAAAACTTGAAAGAATCTACCTAGATATTAAGTACCGATTAAAATTTTTAGGTCTCCAATTGAATCCTTAAAAAAAGTTTTGGGGTTTCACTTTGGATTTCAAAATGGATTCGATCGACAAAGCCATTCTCAATTTTTTCAAAGCTGTTTGCATCTAAGCCTAAGGCAAGTGCAATTTCTCGGCTTGCATTCGGAAGAATGGGAGCAATCAGAGCACCCAGGGACTGGATCATTCGCAAGCAAACGCCGATTACAACGTGAAGTCTTTGGGTTTGGCTCGTGTCCTTTGCAAGTGCCCAAGGCTTCATCTGATTGACGTAAAGATCGCAAGCGGTCACTAGTTCAGACCATGCTTTGAGTGCATTTTGATATTTAAGATCGCAGAATGCTAGATCCCATGCCTCACGGGTTTTGTTTCGCAATGCGAGTAGCTTCAGGTCATCAACCGTGAGAGATTTATTTTCGAAAGAAACTTGACCCAAGTTTTTTTTAGCAATCGTATAGATCCGTGAGACCAAATTCCCGATTCCGTTTGCTAGATGGGCATTGATACAGTTGATGTAGCCTTCTAAAGTGAAGGTAGAATCGAGTCCATAGCTCATTTCGCGTAGAAGGTAGAATCGAAGGGTATCTTTGCCAAATTTTTCTTCGATCTCTAGGGGGCGCACGACGTTTCCTAAGCTTTTGCTCATTTTTGTTCCGTCTACTAGCCAATAGCCGCTGACGTGAAGTTCTTTTGCCGGTTTGACACCAAGAGCAAGAAGCATCGTGCACCAATAGATTGAATGCGCTTTCAGAATGTCCTTGGCAATGAAGTGATTAACGCTTTCCCATAGGGGTTGATCCCAGTTTTTATCTGGCCAACCGGTTGCTACCAGGTAGTTGAGAAGTGCATCAAACCAAACATAGGTGACAAATTGAGTATCAAACGGAAGTTCGATTCCCCAAGTCAAACGCTCTTTAGGGCGTGAAATACAGAGATCGGTGAGAGGCTGCTTCAGGAAAGAGAGCATTTCTTGTCGATAGTGGTCAGGTCGAATGGAAAGGGGGTTGGACTCAAGGTATTGGATGAGTGGCGTCTGATACTTGCTCATGAGGAAAAAATAGTTGGCTTCCTTCCTCGGTTCGGGTCTCTTGAGGTGATCCGGACAAAGCCGCTGTTCATTCAATTCAGAGTCACTGAGAAATCGTTCACATCCCACGCAGTATTGGCCCTCGTATTCACGAAAAACAATTTCTCCTCGGTCCTTGAGAGTTTGGAGGGCATATTGTACTGCGCGGGCATGGGTGGGTGAAGTCGTTCTATAAAAAAGATCAAACGTCAGTCCCATTTTTTCCCAAGTGGAACGGAAGTCGTTGGATATTTCTTCAACAAAGGCAGATGTTTCTTGATTTAGGGATTTGGCCATTTGCTCAATTTTTTCACCATGCTCGTCTGTTC
>JANNCA010000012.1:0-1854 GCA_031386075.1 Oligoflexia bacterium | reverse complement strand
TCAGTAGCAAATTCACTCAGAGCAGCAAGGGTTACTACGCCTCCAAAAGAGTGTCCCACGACCCCAAGTTGATCAGCATCGATTCGACTATAAAGAGGAGATGATGGATTTAAACTCTCACTCAGAAGAGATTCATAGGCTTCGTTGATCGTCATGGGTTCCGCAAAATAGTCTGTGTTTGTGTCGCCAATTACCATACCTCTTACAGTGTTCAGAACAGCAACTACAAAACCATAGGACGCTAAATGAATTGAAAAATCGGAATAGTACGATTTTTCAACTTTCCCCCCCTGCAAAAGGATCACAAGAGGGAATCGGCGTTCAACTGAATGAAGAGGATAATAAACATCGACTTTAGAGTCCGTCATACCGGTTTGAATTTTAAATTCATTAACTGAAAAAGGGTTTAAAATTTTCAGTGGAGTTAAATGAGATTGCACTAGGATCGCTGTCATTAAAAAAAAATTAAACCCAGACTTAAGAACAAACAACATAGACTCCTCACTTTAAATAGGAACAAAGAATTAGAGATTAAATAGCAGATCTTTTAGCATGTTTTGTTGAATAACCCTGATTAACAAAAATTTTAACAGAAGTTTTTAGAGTTTTTCAGAAATCCAGCTAAGAATTTAAGAATAGAGTGCACCAGGAAATGTTCATGGGTGCGGGCCAATAGATCAAAGTACTGGGATCATCTCCTTAAAGATGACTCTTGTACACCTATTAAATAATTGTACGTACTGATAATATAACTTCCATCGAGAATTAAGCGAATTACCTAGAGGAATCTCCCTCAGCCCGAACTAGGATATAACCGCGATTCTGAGCATTCGACGAATCCTGGGTCGCCATGCCTTTTTCAAAATCCTCAAGAGACACCCAATAGGGCTCATAATAACCCTTCAGTTCGCCAGCCCCGCGATCTGGATCCAGAATCAGAATCCGACGTCGTTCTTCGTCATAAGCGCCAACGGGTGCAAAATGCCCGACATCTGCGTCATCTGTAAAAATCTTTTGATTAAAGTTCGCTAAGATAAATACTGTCTGGGACAGGGACTTTAAATCTTTCACAAGCTGAATTGAATTCTGGGTTGACGATTTGTCAATATGAATCACTTGGACGGCGACCTTCTGAAATCCAAAAATCTGAAAGGCTGCTCGAGCGAGCTTTCCCATTTGATTTAAATCCAAACCGTACTGGCCCCGATAGCGCCCCTCATTGAGTTTACTTTTCCAGAGGGTAGAATCGACCCTTTGCCACAGAGTCTCTTCAGTGATAACGGACTCACTCGCAGACTTTGTTTGCCTAGCCCGAGCCGCATTCAAAACCATAGCCAGGGTTGCACTCCCACAAGAGCCGCCTTTGGTTTGAGGAATATAAAACGAAATCAACGACCAAAAAGCAGGAGCTGGATGCCTGGAATCTCGAAAATACTCATTGGATTGCGCCAACGGAATGGCCTTAGGAGCCCCCTCTGGACCATATTTAGGCTGAATCTCACCCGCAAAAACGTACGAAATCAATGAAATCTGAATAAGAGCCGAAAAAACTGATTTTAGAATGATCACATCAAAACCCTCCAAAAAAAACAGGACGCCGATCCAAAATGTTCAGAATTTTATTAAGAAGAAATTTCTAAAGTATCCACCCTAAAGGGTGTCAGTGACTCAGATGATAAAATCACTTCTGATGCGCCGTCGGCAGTCCAAACAAGTTGAACCAACAAACCCACAATCACCCAGAAAATTTGGGCCAAATGAGCTAAAAGAGCAATCGACAACGCATCTACAGGACGGAGCGTAAGCAGGTGGGCAGAGAGTCGATAGCTCATTTCAGTAGCTCCCAACTGAGCA
>JANNCA010000424.1:0-8372 GCA_031386075.1 Oligoflexia bacterium | reverse complement strand
CGATCGAAGTCACCCAAAGGTTAAAAGGGGTGGACCCACACGATCCAACTCGATATGATTTTGCTCTTTCGAGATTAGGAATCTTAGATATTTGCCAACGAGCCTACCGAAAAGAGATTTGCCAAAAGTGCCAGCTCTTGCCCGTTTGCCAATTTGCGAACCTCAAAAGAGAGTCTTGAGATCTATAGGAGCGGAAAAAGTGTCCAAAACAGCGCCTAAAGAAGTACTTCAAATAGTACCTAAAATAATCATCGACGCGCGCATGGTGGGCGACATTCCCCACGGAATCTCAAGATATGTCACTCATCTCGCCACTTCTTTGGCTAACTTACACTCTACCTATCAGCAATCTGGGCAAGCCCTCCCTTATGAGCCCCTTTTTTTAGTTAGCCCGCACCTCAAACAATCCTTCACACCCTTCAGATCTGTCCCTATTCATGCGCCTTTCCTGAGCCCTAAAGAACTTATTGAAATCCCCAGAACCCTCAAAAGCCAAAAAGCATCCCTCTATCACAGCCCCTCCTTTTCAAGCCTTTGGAATCCACCTTGCCCTTCAATTGTCACGATCCATGACCTCAACCACCTCACGTACGGCAGTAGGATGAAAAAAATTTACTACCAAACTCTGCTCAAAAAATTCGCAAAAAACGCAAAGGCTCTGATTACTGTATCCAAGTTTTCACAATGGGAAATCTCAAACTGGCTCCAAATTCCGCCCGAAAAAATACAGATCGTCTCCAATGTCATTCAAGATCCACTAATCGATCGAGACAATTCAACAGGCCATCGGATTCTTGAGAAGTATCAACTTAAAAGCGGTCAGTACTTTTTCTGCGTTTCCAATCCTAAGCCCCATAAAAACCTACCCCTCCTGATTCAAGCGTATGAAGCTTTTCAAGCCAATCAAAAAACCCCCGCATGGCCACTTGCCATTACGGTCCACAAGATGGCCCCCCAGGCGGAGCATCGTTCTAAATCCATTCCTGCTCACTCTATTCCTCACCTTCACTACCTAGGGGGCCTTCCAGAATATGAAAATCGCGTCCTCATGGCTCATGCCGCAGGCCTGCTTTTCCCCTCTCTCTACGAAGGCTTTGGACTTCCTCCACTCGAGGCTGCAGTCTTAGGAACACCCATCGCCGCCTCTCGAATCCCCCCTCACGAAGAAGCTCTCATCGATTTAGATCCTAGCGAGGTCCTTTGGGTCGATCCAAACGACCTTCAAGGATGGGTCAACGCATTCCGCCAACTCTCTGAGTCTAAAATTGCACCAACTTCTCGCGAAAATCGCCTCAAAATCCTCGATCGATACCATTCAAAACGAATGGGGCAGAGTATGGACCAAATCTATCGCGACATGCTAGGGTTACATCCATGAAACACATCCTAGTCACTGGCGGCGCTGGCTTCATTGGTTCCCATCTTTGCGATGCCTTGTTGAAACAAGAATGCGCCGTAACCGTTATTGATAATTTATTAACCGGAAGAAAAGAAAATCTCACTGAAGCTCTCAAGAATCCAAATTTTTATTTTTTAAAGCAGGACGTCTGTGATCCTATTCAAGATGAATCGGTCCCCTTTCTAGCTCGCTACGGGCTTCATGGAATTTTTCATTTTGCCTGCCCTGCAAGTCCTGTAGATTTTGATAAAATTCCATTTGAAATATTAGCTGTGGACTCAATAGGCACTATGCGAACCGTGGACCTAGCTGTTCGATACAAAAGCAGATATCTCCTTGCCTCAACTTCAGAAATTTACGGTGACCCACTGGTTCACCCTCAGCACGAAGACTATTGGGGAAACGTAAATACCCTTGGACCACGTGCTTGCTATGATGAAACAAAGAGATTTGCTGAAGCTTATGTCAGCACTGCCGTTCGATTTAAAAATTTAAATGCAGGAATCGTGAGGATTTTTAATACTTACGGACCTCGAATGCGCATCGATGATGGGCGAATCGTTCCCGAGCTTTGCAGACAAGCTATGACGAATCAACCCCTCACCATTCATGGTGACGGCAAACAAACACGCAGCTTTTGCTTTGTTTCAGACCTCGTCAGTGGAATCATTCGGCTTTTTCAAAGTTCCATTCAAGAACCCTTGAACATCGGTAACCCAACTGAACGCACAGTCTTAGAGTTTGCAGAGACCGTTCGCCAACTTTCCCAAAGTCACTCCATCATCCAACACTTACCGGGTCGAATCGACGACCCAAAGAAGAGATGTCCTGATATTTCCCGAGCGAAACGACTCTTAGACTGGCACCCCAAAGTGGACCTTCAAGAAGGATTGAAATTAAGCTTGGATTATTTTCGGACCCAAATGTGATAAAAATCGCTCTAGTTCATGACTGGCTCACCGGCATGCGCGGTGGAGAATACGTTTTAGAGGCTATTGCTGAACTCTTTCCCCGGTCTGAGCTTTTTACTCTTCTTTATGTGCCCGGGCGGATTGCCCCCGAATTAACCGTACTCAAACGACATACCAGTTGGCTCCAGAAGGTGCCTGCTGCAGAGCAAAGGTATCGGTATTTTCTTCCCCTCATGCCTTCGATGATTGAAAGATTTGATTTAACTGGTTTTGACCTCGTCATCTCATCTTCTCATTGTGTCGCAAAAGGAATCAGAAAGCCGAAATCAGCTGTTCATGTGAGCTATATTCATGCCCCAATGAGATACATGTGGGATCGATACGAAGAGTATTTCGGCCCCAATCGATCTTCGTATTTAGTTAGGCTTGCAGCTGAAAATCTTCGACCTCGCCTGCAAGAATGGGATCGCAAAGTCAGCACTGTGGATCGAATCGATCGACTGATCTCCAATAGCCACTTTATCGCCGACCAAGTCCTCCGAGCATACGGACGGGAATCCAAGGTCATCTTCCCTTTTGCAGATCTCACTCGTTTTAGAGGAGCCAGGCGCCCTTCACAGACCTACCTAATTGTCACAGCCTTTGCGCCTTACAAGCGGATCGATATTGCAATTGAAGCATTCAATCGACTCAAACTTCCTCTCATCATCGTAGGATCGGGCCAAGACGAAAAGCGACTCAAAAAGAAAGCTGGACCCACCATTGACTTCCTGGGACCGCTCTCTAATTCGACGATTGCAGACCTTTATTCTAAATGCAAAGCATTGATTTTTCCAGGGGTGGAAGATTTTGGAATCACCCCTATCGAAGCGATGGCCGCCGGGGCACCCGTCATCGCCCTTCGAGAAGGGGGAGCAGCCGAAACAGTGACTGAAAAAACAGGGGTGTTCTTTCAACCTCAAACAGTAGAAGCCCTCATGGAAGCGATTTTAAAACTTGAAAATACAGCCGCTCCGCCACTGGAGAGGGATTGTCGTGAACGCGCGGCTCAGTTCTCAAAAATTCGTTTTCAAAGAGAATTCTTACACACCGTCCGAGAAGCCTGGATCAATGCAGGCAAAGATAAAGACGATCAGGGTGCTTTCGATCGGCAATTTAAAGCTCCCCCGATGACTGAAAATATTATACCGAAAAAATAAAATGAAAGAAATTATATGGAAGAAATAGAAGCCTCTACAGAAGCACTCGAAGAAGAAATTCACCACCAAGCCCATGGGCTGGATGACGCCCACAGCAGCCACAACGCGAGAGAACGATGGATTTCTCAGGTGGCGCTGAGTTCAGCTCTCCTTGCTGTTTTTGCGGCAATTGGAGCGCTCCTATCCAATCACCACGCAAACGAAGCTATGATTGAACAAATTCAAGTCTCCGACAAGTGGAGTTATTATCAAGCAAAAGGGATCAAGGCGAATCTACTGGCGACTAAACTGGATTTGCTTGAATCACTTGGACGAAAGGCCCCAAAAAAGGAACTGGAGAAATTGGCCACCTATAAGGCCGAGCAAGACGACATTGCGAGCGAAGCTAAAGAAAAAGAAGAAACCTCTGAGAAGCACCTCAGAAATCACCTCGTTCTGGCAAGAGGAGTGACCCTCTTTCAGGTGGCCATAGCAATCGCAGCTATTTCCGTTCTGACCCGCCGACGGCGATTTTGGTACCTAGGAATCGCTTTCGGCACCATTGGATTGGGTTTTTTAGTTCAGGGAGTTTTTTGGTAATTTTTTATGAAGCTTTGCACTCTAAATCATTTGTTAATCACTTTAAGTTTTTTCTTTTTCCCCCAACAGCTTTTCGCTATCGAAACTCAAGATGAGTTCGGTACCCTCAACAGTCCAGAGATCCCAGGGGAGTCCATTAAAAGAGCAATAGTTGAACGAAAAATCGAGTTAGCTCGACAGTCCGAAGAATTAGACAAATTAAATCATTTGAACCGAATTCCAGATATCTTGTCAAAACTTCAAGACTCTCCTCAACCGGATACCACTAGCCCGCTCCCCAACGGAAAAAATTATATTCATGAATTCAGTTATGACTACATGAATTTCTGCCTCAACCCAATAAAAGTAACTCTAAAAAGTGGGCCTCTGGTCAGCCAGCCTTCTCTAGATCACTTGCAAACCTGTAGTCTCTGCATGACCGAAATCACCCAGAGTGAGGAAGCTTTTCTCGCGAAATGCGGACATAGGCACCATTTTGAATGTATAAATCCTGGCTTACAGTCTTATTTGCGAGATGAAAATCCAAAATCCTTAATTTTATGTCCAGCAGAAGGCTGTTGCTATACTTTTACCCCGAGTGAACTCGCTTCGCTCGTCACCACGACCGAACAAGCACTCGCAATTCAGAGACTTTTTGTAAGATCATTCGTATCTCTGAGGTTTTGCCCTCACTGTAGCGAAGGAATTGCTCAAAATCGCCCCTCAATAGGATTTGGACAACACTGCCAGGAATGTAGCCATAATTTGTGTTTTTCTTGTGGAAAGCCGCCCCATCCAGACATATCCTGTGAGGAGATCAACACAGACGAAGGCGTCAAGATAGCATTCATCAACGAATTGCTGAGAAGCGGTGAATCCGGATTCTACGGACTCTGCCCAAACTGTAGTACTTTGATCGAGAAAATGGACGGATGCTCTACAGTTACCTGTGGAACCAACGCGCCCGACAAACCGGATATCGGAAGTTTTCAGGACCGCGGATGTGGCAGAACCTTTAATTGGAACAGTCGAATTCGGCTAAATCAATTTGCCGACAGCACTTCAATCGCAAGTGGCTCTCCCCCTCCCACCCAGACTTCTGCCATTACGGTTCTCGAATGGGACCCCAGGTTCGTGCCTTCCTTTGCCGCATTTGGCCCCATGCACCTCATCAACCACCTGGTTTGGAGTGGCCTAGTGCGCAATGTAGCCATGAAAGATCTTTATCCTTTTGTTAACCTGCGTAACCTTGGACAAAGACTAAGAATTGGACTCAGGGCACGGCTTGGACTTGCAATTACCCTCGGACAGGAGCGCAATGCTTCCGGAAACTTCCAACATGCTCCGGCTGCCAATATCTGCGCTTCTCTCGGCAATGGAAGCAGACTCCCCACGCACGAAGAATATGAAGCCCTTACAGAAGACACCATTCAAAATCACCCTGAACTGAGAAGTCGCTGGTTTTGGACTTCAACATTAGATCTAAATAGTCCGAATGACTTCGCCCTAGACTTCAATGGTAACACCGGTGAATTGTCCTATAGCAATCGTAAGAGCTTTAGGTCGGTCCGGTGCGTAAAAAGCGTACCTTGAGAGGACCCAATCCAGAACTTTGAATGGATTGCTCTTTACTTTGCTTTATTTTTACCCGATAAATATAAAGTATGGTACTAAGACTACTTAAATTACCGAATAATAACAGCTTTTTTTTATTCGGGGCACGTTCGACAGGAAAAACATCCCTTCTGAAGGAATTTTTCCGATCTCAGCCCGATACCCTCATGATCGATCTTTTGAACGAAGACTTGTATGAAAAATACCTGCTCTCACCTCAGCTCTTAAAAAACGAGATCGACTTACTCAAAAAAAAGCCCACCTGGATTATTTTAGACGAGGTTCAGCGAGTTCCACAACTTTTGAACATTGTCCATCAGCTCATAGAATCTAAGGATTCCATTCGATTTGCCCTAACAGGATCTAGTGCTCGAAGGCTCAAACAAAAAGGCGTCAACCTTCTTGCTGGGCGAGCCTGGATCCGAAACCTTTATCCTCTGACATTTCTTGAGTTACAGAATCAATTTAACCTCGAAGAAATAATTAATTATGGAAGTTTACCTAAAATTCTATCCTTCACAACAGCAGATGATAAAGTAGATTTTTTGAAATCTTACGCTTCAACCTACATCAAAACAGAGATCCAAGAGGAACAATGGGTACGAAAACTCGAGCCATTCCGTAGGTTCCTCGCAATTGCTGCACAGATGAACGGAAAACCCATTAATTATACCTCGATTTCTAGAGATGTAGGAGTCGAGACACCCACAGTAAAGACCTACTATGAAATTCTTGAAGACACCCTCCTCGGATTTTTGGTTCCCAGCTTTGGGCCCTCGGTTCGAAAACAGCAAAGAATTGCACCCAAATTTTACTTTTTTGACTTAGGAGTAAAAAAGGCCCTTGGCAAAACATTAAGCGTCAGACTCAATCCTCAAACTTCAGAATGGGGTTATGCATTTGAGCACTTAGTCATCGCTGAAATACAGCGACTGAATGACAATTTATCAGCTGACTATGAATTATCGTATCTTCTCACAAAAGATGGCTTCGAGATTGACTTGATTCTCACTCGAGCTGGCTCAGAACTTATTTTTATTGAAATTAAATCCGCTGAAAAGGTGCATATTGAAGACTTCTCAAAACTCGCCCACTTTATAACAGAACAAAAGGGGATCGGATATGTCTTATCCAACGATCCTACCGCCCGAATCGATCAGGGACTCCTCCTGCTCCCCTGGAGGGATGGTCTTAAAAAAATCTTTGGCCTTGAGTGATCCAGTCTGAATTTCAAATGGAAGTCTAAAATCAAACCGCCCCACTCACTCTGAAGCCAGTTGGGCAGGCCCAATTCTTCCAGATCTCTTGGAGTTCACAAGACTTTAATCCAAGGAGATCTACAAATGACTTCGCCACAAAAAATGAACCCAATAAATTTTAAAACCCACAGCAACAATGAAGGCCAAGCCCTTACCGAATACATGACGTTGCTCATCTTAGTTGCACTCGTTGCAGTAGGAGCCGCTCAAACGTTAGGGAAGACCGTTAAGAAAAAAATCCAGACTGCTCGAGAGCATATTCATTCGGATATTAACTTCAATGACGTTAAGTAAAAACCCAGATGGCAGCACAGGTCAAACACTCATCGAGTTTATCTGCTTCAGCATCATCAGTTTTTGGACTATCGGATTTGCAGGTGCCGTATTATTTCAACAGTGGCAAAGAAGTCAGTGTGCCTACTTTGCCTTTGAATCCACTCACGCAAGACTCACAACCCGACCCCCACCGAAAACCCAAGTTCAAATCCACTTCCAAGAAGACTCCAATCAAATCCGCGGTACAGCCCTTTGTGGAAAATGGATCGAAGAAGTAGAACTCCCTCGGCTTGAGGCGGCCCTATGGTAAGAATCAGAAAGGAGTGCCTTCTTAGAAATCATCAAGGATCTCTCCATCTCCCTATCCTTGTTCTCATCCTGACTCTTACTTTCGGGGGATTCGGAACCTGGGGATTTTTAAGACATTGGAGGCTCCTGGTTGAGATCCAGCTCCGACTCGACCAATGTGTAGGACTCAAAGCCAAAGCACTCCGAAACACCCTAAATTCTCTGGCTTCGACTAATCGAAAGATCCACTCTCTGAGAACAGCCATCCAGTGGAATCCAGACCCCAGACTGACCCCATTGCTTCAAGCTGCCTTAGTCTTTGCTGCAGGACAACAAGAGGCCTCCAAACTTCAGTGGACACTCCAACAAGGCCAGTGGCTCCTAGCAAGGGGATGCGGAAAACGGGGAGACTCGGCCTTCGCTCTTCCCCCCCTTCAACTGACTCGCCCCGCCCCCGATTGGATCGGGCCACAGCCCCTTCAATGGCCCAGGACAGTCCCTAAAACATTCCACGTTCAAGCAAACCACCCCCCACGGTATGCGGCTGCCCAAGTAGCAAACGCAGACCCTCCACCAAGAGATTTACAGGAACCCCAAAAGGAATCCCTTCATGTTGTCGAGAATTCAGATTTTGACCAAAATCATTGGATCGCACTTTGGACCTCGCCCAAAAGACCGAGTGGGTCAGGTTTTGATTGAGGGTTGTTTATGGATTGGTCTTTCTTGTGGAATCTGCCTCCTTTTAAATATCGAAATTCAAAAAGAGTACAAAAGATATCGGAAGACTCTGAAACGGGTAGTCAGAGATTCTGGTTTAAACTCCAGTCTACCTACTGGAAATGGAAGAATTGGACTTCTCCCTTAGGCC
>JANNCA010000407.1:0-2161 GCA_031386075.1 Oligoflexia bacterium | reverse complement strand
CAATGCTTCTGGCGTGTGGGTTGTTTTAGCCATTGAGTTTCAACCGATTTTTAAATCGTTGAATGAGGTGTTTGAGTACGACTGCCGCATTTTCCTCTGGTGTGCTCTTTTGATTTCGAAGCGTGAGCCAGCGCTTCGGATTCTCAGACCTCGCTTTGATAAAGCCCAGGCGGACGCGTTTGTGGAACTCCAGGCCTTCCGCTTCAAATCGATTCGGATTTTGAGCTCGGCTGAGGCTCATTTTGGGATCCATATCTAAAAAAACAGTGAGGTGAGGCCTGATTCCAAAAGTGGCCATTTTGTTGAGGGTTTTGATATCCTTCCAGGGAAGTCCCCGGGCATGAGCTTGATAGGCTAAGGTTGAATCAGTGAATCTGTCGCAAAGGATGATATCACCGCGTTCTAAAGCCGGTTTGATGCACAGATTTGTATGCTCGGCACGAGCAGCCTCGTAGAGTAGAACCTCGGTCCAAGGATTCATCGTTGTTTCTAATAAAATCGACCTTATTTTTTCGGCAAGAGTGCTTCCTCCTGGCTCACGAGTTTGGATCACTCGGTAACTGGCCTCTTGAGCAAGTTGGTAGACTCTTTTCATAAGAGTCGATTTTCCTGATCCCTCGGTCCCTTCAAAACTGACTAATATCCCAGGTTCTTTTTTAGACATCGAATCTGGTTGGTTAACCGACGATGAGGAGGAGTGTCAACAGCAATTCGAGACAGGACAAGGAAGGATCTAATTCGAGGCGGGCGGTTCGCTTGGCGCCTCCTCAGAGAGTGGCTCTTCATCCGGATCTATTTGAATTGGAGGAGAATCAGATTGAGGAATGGTTTCAGGAGGGGGGAGAATTTTTTCTAACTCCCTGGGAGGGAGCGAGGGTAACAGGCTGGGGCGGATGGGCGAGGGCATCCTGCTGGAGAATGCTGAATTTGGAGCTGAAGAGCTTGGGGTGCCCAGGCCCTGTGGCCGAGGGGGGGGCTGATCTGAGTGAGCGCGGCTTTCAGAGGGGGATTCAGAGTTGGGCTCGACCAGATTGTGATCAGTCTTAAGCCAGGTGAATAGGACTAGTAAAATCAATAACGCAAATCCTATGAGAAGAGTGAACAAAGATTGAGAGGGTGACTCTGGAATGGGATAGAAGGAAATAGTGCCGTCTGCTCGATCTTTTTCTGCCTGAATCCGTGCGAATTGAAGCGTTTCAAAAAGTCTATCTGCTGGATCATCGGATAGTGACTTGATCAGGTCCATGACAGTGATCGCGGAATCTTCAGAATTTTTCAGATTTTCTTTTAGTTCTAACTTTGAATCACTTTTGAAGTGTGATGAGTCAGAACCAGTTGAGTAGGGTTGGAGCCGGTCAGTAGGAGTAATCTCTGAACGATCAAATAGTTCCTGTATCTGTTTGGTAGTATATGGGCCTTCAGTTTTAGTGCCCTTGACAATATTCCACAGTTGAATGGATTTGTAATGTGCCACGTCCCTTCATTGTAATTTGAAATAAATTAAATATCAATTATTTATCTCTTTAAAACAATTACTTGGCAGAGTGCTTGCTTGGTTACTTCGGGGGGCCTATGAATGAATCTATTCCTCGTTATCGTCACAAGGGTATTCCTGTTAAGTTTTATTCTATCAGGGATAGAGGCGTACTGTTCGGCTGTTTTCGCTGCGGAGCAGGCTGTGGAAGAACAAATGATTACAGAAGAAGGTATGAGTTCTGGAGTTTCTCAGGGTGGTTTGAATTCATTAAGCGTCAATTATTTTGGGATATTTTATGGACCCTCTGTTGGGGCTCCCTCTAGCTTTCAGCCGAGCCTGACAGGGGAACCAGACCGAAACCGCCCGCTCCTCATCAAGAATTTTATAACCCTGGCTTACCCTCTGTCCGAAATGGTGAGTGTCGCAGCCACCGGCTATTGGTCCTGGCAACCTGTGTTGAAGCAAAACTTACAATTCGAAGACCCTTTTGTGAAAGTTACTTATAACTCACTGTATCATTATGAAGGTTTTAATGTTTACGGAGATTTACGATTTCACTTCCCAATGTCTACCTTGTCACGTCAGCTCAATGAGAAATTGGGTGCTCAACTCTTTCAGGCTTTGACTTATGATACAGGGCGAAATCATGTGGTTTTTGGCGCTTATTTTTCTGAGCGGGTTAAC
>JANNCA010000404.1:0-2619 GCA_031386075.1 Oligoflexia bacterium | reverse complement strand
CTTCACCCGTTCTCGCGCTATGGCCGTCATGCCGCTAGGCTCAGCTGCTTTAGCAGGTACAACGATCCCCGTAGATCTAGAGGAACTGGCGACCCAGCTCGGCTTTCGGTCTCCCCCACTCAATTCTTATGACTCAGTCGGAGATCGTGACTTTATGGTCGAGGGTCTGGATTGTTTCGCCATGATTGGGATCCATTTGAGCCGCTTAGCAGAAGATTTTATTATCTGGTCATCTACGCCAGTTGGATTGATCAAACTACCTCCCAACTGGTCCACGGGCAGCTCCATAATGCCCAACAAACGAAACCCAGATGTTCCTGAGCTCATACGAGCAAAATCAGCTCACTTGATGGCATCTGCTGCCAACGCCCATATCCTTCTCAAAGGTCTCCCAAGCAGCTATAACAGTGATCTTCATGAACTCAAATCCATATGGATTCGATCGCTAGACGAGCTCGGCCTTTGCCTAGAAGTTCTAGAAAAATTTATTACTGAATTCGCTCTTGACCCAGGACGGGCACTCAGCTTACTAAAACAAGGCAATATGCTAGCAACAGAAGTCGCAAATTCCCTAGTTCAACAGGGTGTCCCTTTTCGTGAAGCCTACCAACAGACAGCCGCTCTCATTGAGATTGCCGAAAGCCGCAACCTTTCTCTCGATGAAACTTTAACTGGAACCACTTATGAAAGTGCAGTTGAATCCAGAAACGCTCCTGGGGGAACCAGCCTACGAAGAGTGCTCACCGGAATTGAACAGCTAAAAAGAATTGCACTGAATCATCTGGAGGCTACTCTAATCTAGTAGAAATTAGGGAAATTTCAACTCAATGGGAGAAAAGGTGAACAAGTCGGAAAGTTTTTTATACTTATCAAATGGAATTAAACTCAAGGGCACTCGAATCGGGGCACCCGGACCGGCAAAGGGAGAACTCGTCTTTACTACCGGAATGGTCGGCTACACACAAACCTTGACCGATCCCTCGTTCTTCGACCAAATTCTGATTTTCACTTACCCTCTCATGGGCAATTATGGAGTTCCGGAAGCCAGCTTCACCGATGCTGATATGCTAAAGTCCGGTTTCGAGAGTAAGCAGGTTCGAACAGCAGCCGTCATTGTTTCCACTCATTCTGAGAAAGCCTTTCACTGGAGATGTTCACAAACTTTGGATCAATGGCTAAAAAAGCAGGGCATACCCGGACTCTCTGGAATTGACACTCGCCATCTTGCCCAGATCGTCCGGAACTCTTCGCATCTGACTGCCATTTTGGGGAACGAAACACCTCCCAGTCCCTCAGACTTTAATCCTGGCGCAAGCCTAGTTCTGCCACAGGTTTCTACAAAAAAACGCCAACTCATCGGAAAAGGAACTAAGAGAATCGCTTTGATCGATTGCGGAGTGAAATGGAATATTGTCAGACACCTCCTCTCGCTCGACTGTGAAATTGAGCTTCTTCCCTGGGACACTGACCTGCAAAAAGTAGACTGTAGCGCCTGGCTGATTAGTAATGGCCCTGGAGATCCGAAGGAGACAGGGAACCTGGTCGCGCAGGTCCAGTCTCTCCTTCATCAGGACCGCCCGATTTTTGGAATTTGTTTAGGATTTCAGATTCTTGCTCTCGCAGCAGGGGCGAGTACCCGAAAACTTGAATTTGGACACCGAGGCCACAATCAACCCGTACAACTTTTGGGAAGCCAAAGAGGATTTATCACCAGCCAAAATCACGGATATATCGTAGAGGAAGAATCACTCCCTCTGAATTGGAAACCTTGGTTTAGACACCTCAACGACAACACTTTGGAAGGCATTAAACATCAAACAAAGCCCTTTAGTGGTGTTCAGTTTCACCCAGAGGCATCCGCCGGCCCTCAAGACACGGCCTGGGTTTTAGAAGACTTTATCCAGAAAGTAGCTCATGACAGATCTTAAAAGCTTGAAAAAAATTATCCTACTGGGCTCGGGTGGCCTTTCTATCGGGCAAGCGGGGGAATTTGATTACTCCGGTTGCCAAGCGATCAAATCCCTTGAAGAAGAAGGGATTCAGGTCATCATTGTAAATCCCAATATTGCGACAGTACAAACGACACCACGGGAGGACCGGAAAATCTATCTCTATCCGGTCGAACCCGAATGGGTTGAAAAAGTGATCCAGGTGGAAAAACCAGATGGAATCATTGCTGGCTTCGGAGGACAAACCGCTCTCAATTGCACTATTCAGCTGGATGAAGCTGGAGTTCTCAAGAAATATAACGTCCAAAATTTAGGAACTCCGGTCGACGTATTGCGACTCACCGAGGACCGAGACCTATTCGCAAAAAAAATGCTAGAGAATCGAATTCCGGTTCCACCCAGTGTCGCAGCAACCCGGGTTGATCTCGCGCTCAAAGCCGCCGAAACCATCGGTTACCCTGTAATTGTGCGGGCTGCATTTGCGCTCGGTGGTCTTGGAAGCGGATTTGCAGATAATGCAAATGAACTTGAAAAACTAGCGGAAATCGCCCTCAGCACTTCACCCCAGATCTTAGTAGAAAAATCGCTTCGCGGCTGGAAAGAAGTCGAATATGAGGTCATGCGAGACTCGTTCAACAATGCCATTACCCTTTGCAATATGGAGAATTTT
>JANNCA010000399.1:0-1921 GCA_031386075.1 Oligoflexia bacterium | reverse complement strand
ACCAAAATTAAGTGTTTCCTTTATCGTAACGTATTAATCATCATACCCGAGTAACGGCAGCCTTTCAAATCGAGGAGCCATTGGATTTGTTGGCCGAAATTTTAGCGGAACGAAGGGCAACGATCCGTCTTGGGCTATCGTGTTATAAAGCCACAGGTAAAAGCTTGATGCTAAAGACGGTAACTTTTCAAAATCTTTGTAATATTGCTCATGGTCAATCTCGAGGTGGAAGTACGTAATCTTCCACTCACTTCCTTTCCTGAAATAAACAATTGAATTTCCCTGTCCGAGATCACAGAGGTATAGGACAAGACAGCCCTTCCCCTTCTTGTAGCCATGACTTTCCATCCTTGCTTTCGATACGGCGATACTTTCCGCAGGACTGAGGAGATAGTGGTATTCACCTAGCAGCAGGAAGCCACCTCCCCAGCGCCGATAAAATTCATGCATTGACTTCGGAAGTGTAATTTTGAATTCGTCCTCAATGCTCTTTACCCCCGTTTGCACTCCGGGGTTCATTAAATGAGAGCCAAATATTTCATAAATATCGTTGTTGTCTATGTCTTGTGTTACATCGAAGAATTTACGTATTGGAAGGCCACAGCTTTCAGTCTGACCGTATTTCAGGGCATGATGGATCATGTAGTGCTCTGTGCCGCATAAACGATATCGTTTTTTAATCGACACGGTCGACTCAAACCAAGAAAAATCTACATGGGAATGGTCAGACAACATTACGGCGCCTCATCCGCTGGATTAACAATCTCACCGAGTTCAAGTTGAATCTTACCACTGCCGTCTCAAATTACCGACACGGTCTTCTATAGAGGTTTTTGATTCTTGTCTCCATGCAAATCGAAAGCCACTCTAGACTGTTCGTAACCGCGAAAGCGTCTAAGTAAGTGATTTTCGCTTTTTTCGCCATTCGCGTAAAGCGCAAAACAATTCTTTACAACTGCATAGGGATCACATGTCGGTGGAAGCTTCATATCGGAGATTAGAGCAAGTGTGGGTTTATTGTAGCCCATCTCGGATTTTCGACTCGCGAGCCACCATTTTATATCAGGGAATCTGCGCATCAGAACTTTCGCAAAATAAAATCCCACATCAATGGCTAGCGTTACAGTGTCCGCTGAAAGCTCTTGTTGCTCTACGTCAAAGTTTTTACGCATCTTTTGGGCATCATTATCGTTAATGACAGCACCGCGATGCATAAGAGATTGGATCCACGACGTTAATCGGTTTTCACGTGCAGCGATTTCTTCTTTATCTGGAGCACGAGTAGAGATGGCCTTTGTGATCCAGTTCCACAAGACCTCTAGTGATTCGGGGCTTTCGTTGAGCTCCGACTCAGAACGACCTGTGCATGCCGCAAAAGCTTGCCGTAAAGTTGCTACTCGGGTTTCTGCCATTCCGACAAATAGGTCAAAGAACTTTTTGGCTTCGCTCTTACTGAGCCTGTCCGGATTTTCTAGCTGACTAAAATGAAGTCGAGGGTATTCAAAATTTCCCGCCATCACGGATTCCCATCATAAATGTGAAAGTCAGACTTTCCGGGATACTTCTCTTTCAGCTTTTGAAGGACGTCCCTCAGCGCCTTTGTTGGAGCGTATATTTTCTTGTCCTAATCGACGCGCCGTGACGTTCATTGACTCCGTTATTACGACGATAAATTACAATTACTCCTTAGGTTCTTTTATTATTTTCGCTCTAGTCGACGGCAAATCTCCCTCTGTTCCCAGTGGCTTGAATTCAGATATGTACTTATTTTTACCTGGGCTGTTCTCGGTTAGTTCAAATATGTAATCCTGATACTGATCGCCACTCTTTTGATAATTTCGTATTAATTCAATTCTCCTTTGTGCATATTCATAACTGCCATTTGTAGACTCAAGATAGACAATCGTGTCTTCAGTGGGGC
>JANNCA010000423.1:0-8731 GCA_031386075.1 Oligoflexia bacterium | reverse complement strand
GAAAACATTTTCTTGAATTCTGTAGCCATGTCAGGAGACGGAATCCACGACAATCCCGCTTTGACTCAGGAAAACATGGGTATCGCGATCAGTACTAGACTGGTGAAAGGCTCTCTAGGGCCGGCTGTAAATTCTGGATCGGTTCCTGTTGCGACTTTAGATTCTCACTCTCATGCGGCGGCTCTGTAGGCCCTTCGATAACGCCCCATCAGGACTCCTTCACCTAAGACATGGCCCTTCATTTGCTGCCGCAGCTCCTCTGCTGTCGTTCCTGAAGGCAAGGTAATCTCATGATCTAACGCATAGAGATGGAAATAATAGCGGTGCCAAGGGTCTCGCTCTGGCGGCAATGGTCCTTGATATCCAAAGGCGCCCTCAGTATTTCTACCCTGACGCGCCAGCATGATCCCACGAATCTCGGGTTCTTGAGGTAGACCCTCTGGAAGAAGAGTCACAGTGCCTGAAATACCATAGATCACCCAGTGTATCCAAGGTGTCTGTGGAGCCTGGGAAGATTGCCCCTTGGCATCCGGATCTTCACAAATTAACGCAAATTCTTTTGTGCCCTCAGGCACCTGAGACCACTCGATGCGTGGGCTTCGATTATTCCCCTCGCCTGCACACTGTCTTGAAATCTCTCCTCCTTCTGAGAAGTCTGGACTGGTCATGCTCATCACGGCAGGCACCTGAACTGCCTCCTCCAAGGCAGGAGCGCCGGAAGTACTAACTATTTCTTGAAAATAAGGATTGAAGTCATCTGGGAGTTGACACTGCAGATGATCGATCTGGCCTGGACTCATCCAATTCGCAAGCGCTAAAATAAAGCGATTTAATGTCATTCTAGCAAAATCCTCTGTGAAGTGGAAACGATCAACCAGCTCGTCGACGATCATTCTACAAGAAATAGATCGATCTGGCCCAGAAGGAAGATTCAGAAGTGGTTCTTGAATTCGCTCTGGGAGTTGAGCGATAAAATGCATCGCTGCAGTCAAGGTAACCCGCATAGCCAGAGAACCAATAATAAACCTTGTGACTTGTGGGATCAGATTTTTGGGTAACCCAGTTGCGGCGATAAGATGACCATAAAAGCGTTGCAAGGATTGAATTTTGTGACTATCGGAACGGGCTTCAGAATGGGCAGAATGCGATGAAGTCTGACGCCCCAACTGCAGCAGCCTTCGACCGACTTGTCTTCGGACAATTTTTGCAAGCTGAGAACTCTCTATGAGCTCAGCAGCAATCAAATCGTCCAGGGTGACCAGACCCACAAAACGTTTTTTATTCTCATGGTCTCCCTTGTTACCGTCATCACTTAAGAGCGGAATTCTCCTGAGCCCATGATTTTCCATCAACGAAATAATTTTCTGGAGGCCACTGTTTTCATTCCCGGCAACTAGATCTCGAGACATCACTTCATCGATGGTGCGATCTTGTACTGGGTTCGTCGCACCCCAGTAACAAGCCAGGTCACGATCAGTCACAATTCCTAGCGCCTGACCCGTCGGACCACAAATCAGAATACACCCAATCTGGTGATCACACATTGCACGCGCTACATTCATAACCGTTACAGTAGTGGGGAGGACCACGACTTTTCTGTGGATAAGTGAATGAATAGAAACCATATCGCTTCCCTCCGGGGTTACCAAAAGATCGAAGCAAAGAAAGTGCCTAAATCGCCTGCATCAATGTCAGGCGGAATGCCGTTACAACAGAGTCACAATAGATTTCTTCTGACTCGCCCCGAATCGGTTTTTTCCAAAAAAAGAGCAAAGGTCAATATTTTTTATGCAGAGAATCCCATTCTCGCGCCTCAGTTTATAAATTTACAATTAAAATAGGTAGGTCTGTCTTTGTAATCGCCGGTATTTGCGTTGTATCTTCTTTTTCCATATTCAACGCCAGCACATTGCCCACCATGACGGAGGCAATAGGTGTCGCAGGTATCACCCAAGTGAGCACACGATGGACTTATGAGTAAGGCTACGAAAAAATGAATGAACACCCTTATCAACATAAGCGAACCTCAACCTCTCTCAAAAGAACTGATCGAAGCTATACCCATCAAACTTGAGTTCTCATCAAAAACAAATAACGACCCCCAACTGGTGACTGAATGTCCGTGCGGAAGATAAAACACGTACATACGAATAATCAAAGGAGAACCTAGGAAAAGATGCCCCTATACCCAACGCCAATGTGTCGCCCCGATTAGCCAGAAATGAGAGGGTAGAGTTCTGACCTCCTCCGACTCTGAGAAAGAAATATTCTAGTAAATTGTATTCCACTCCCAATTCATAGCCCCATAAAGGCAGCCCAATTGATTGCAGCGTAGGGTTAAAGTGCGAATCGATCAGGAGTGAGTACAATGAATTGAGAGAAAACCTGGTTCCTAATCCAAACTCACGAGAAAAAACGGATCCACCTATCGATTCCAGTAAATTATCTGTAATTATAGAGAACCGAAACCAATTTAAAGGGACGAAAGTCATTGAAAGAAGTAAATCAGCCAAAATTCCTGAATTTGTATTTGAAAAATAGAATTTCGAACCCACCCCAACTGAAAATCTCTCAGCCATTTGACTCGACACTGCAACATGAAGAAGATTGCCGTCCAGCCTTTGAGTCAAAGCCGCTCCCCATTGAGCGACTAAATCGGGCTCACTATAAATTCCGGAAATGTTCAAATTTCCTCCGCTGCTGGGAGGGCTGCCTGTCTGATATCCAAGATAATTGAGGGCTAATGCATGAGCCGGACTCAGAGAAAGGTAGGAAGGATTGAGATAAATCGCGTCAGACAGATACGGGGCAGCATGCCCAGCGCCACCTAACGCACCGGTTCGGGGAGACTGAAAATCGGAACCCCATCCAGAAAAACCAAACAGGACGCCGCCTATAATGACAAACCATTTCAAAAATTCAAAAATCGAAATCATAGAAATCCTAATCTGTCATGAGCCTAGGAAAATTCAGAGAGGCTCCCTTCAACACAATAATGTTGCGAAAATAGTAAATTCACCTTATATTTCAGAAAGTTGAATAAAAAGATCATCCCATTTCGACTTAAAATCCTTTCTTATAATATTCACAAGGGATTTTCAGTTGGAAACAGAAAATTTACTCTTAAGCAAATTAAAGAATCCATTCATCAGCTCCACCCAGATATTGTCTGCCTGCAAGAGGTACTCGGGTCCCACCACCATCATAAGCGACATTTCCCAGATCATCCTGATTTTTCGCAACCCGAATATCTGGCCGATGGGCTTTGGCCTCACCTCACTTATGGTAAAAACGCAGTCTATCCCACCGGGCACCACGGAAACGCGATTTTAAGTCGCTTTTCGATTCAATCGTGGGAAAACCAAGATGTATCACACAGCTCGGTCGAAAGACGCGGATTACTCCATGCTGTCATTCGAATCCCCCATCACCCCTCACCCTTTCATATCATTTGCAGCCACTTAGGACTCTTTCAGTCAGACAGAAACCAACAAATTCGATCACTCTGCAAAAGAATTCATTCTATGGTTCCACCAAAGGCCCCACTTCTGGTAGCTGGAGACTTCAACGACTGGCGAAGAAAAGCCACACCTCTACTGCAAAAAGAGGTCGGACTCAAAGAAGCTTTTCTGGAACTCCAAGGAACTCACGCTAAAACATTCCCAGTTTGGTTACCGGCATTTTCACTCGACAGGATCTACTTTCGAGGTATGGCAATAGAAAAAGCTCTGTGCCTTAAAGACGCCCCTTGGGACAAACTTTCTGACCACACAGCATTACTAGGAGAATTCATAATTTAGTGTATTTAGTCTATAAATTAAATACACTAAATTATGAATTAAAAAAAATTCTGAGATCTTTTTCGATCCACTAGGCGACTTTCTTGAATGGCTTCTTCTTTGAAATCACTTTAGCGACAGAAGAAACTTTAGTAGGGTGTGACCTCAACAGAACTGCGTTAATGGCAACAGTAAGCTCTTGAAAAAAATCTCCCTTACGAACTTCAACCCGATCGACAGCTTGGCCTAGTGCTCGCCGCTCTAAGTCCCTTTGTATTCGATAAATGGGCCCTGCAATCTTGTTAGACATAACCAAACCGTAGATCGAGCTTGCTATCATGATCAAAATAGAACTTCCAAGAAAGATGAGATTTAGGGTAGCTTGTTGCTTGTAAATAAATTTAAAATAATCATGTCCTTCTGGAAGTCCAAAAGTTTTTCCAAACTGTATGAATTTCCAAACAAAAAACCAATTTGATAAAAGCCCCACTGCAATAATCACTAAAGTAGTCACCAGTGTTAAAAAAATAAATTTTGACTGAAATTGAGGATTTATCCAAAGGATCTTACGCTTGTGTTCCGCTTTATCTCTATTCATTGATCAATCATCGGAATATTTTGAATTTGACCTAAGGTATATTAATAACCCATACCAATAACGCAACGAATAATAAACTTTTTCACTTGTCTTACCTCTGGATCAGACCTGTAATCACCGACATTGACGCAAATGTGTCCTTTAGATTGTATTCCCTCATGCCTTTGTACTATGAGCAATCACGGCGTGCATCACATTCAGCCTGCACTTCCCCTCAATTTAAAATCGATCTCGCTTTCCGGACTTAAAACACTCGCTACAAGTTTTGTGCATCATGTGAAGGGCCATTTTCCGTCCACACTGCGGACATTTTCTATGAAGACCTTTTCTTTTCAGAGAGTTTTCAATGAATGTATTGATCTGATCCCTGAGGTCCTCGCAGAGTTCGATGCTTGGAAAAAAATCAATCCTCTTTCTAGCTAACCAGTGATAAAGAGTTAGAATTTTAACACAATTCTCAGCATCATTCAAAGTACGGTCCTCACTTGTACTCCCATTTTGAGTATAGGCTCTGAATCGATCTTCACTCAATTCAACGGGAGTTTGCTTAGAGTAAGAAGTCAACCACTCTACATAGCCCTCAATGACCATATCCGTTGCAGAAACAGGGGCACAAACAAATAAATATTTATCTGAAAACGAAAGCGTCGCAAGCGGACTGATCATTTCTATTTTGTCAGCCAACCCGATCATCTCGCTTAAGTCGGAAGAGACAATTGTAGAATTGGGTTTACTCAATTGAGAAAAAAGCACAATTGAGTTTTTAATATTGTTACCACCTATTTGCTCAGACAATACCTCTAATTGCGTCAGGGTAGGCCTCACAACACAAGACTCTAACACTGCTTCTTGCTGAGTTTGAATATGGTGACTCACTAAATTCAAGCTTTTTGAGCTCGTAACCGCAACATAACCGCATTCGAATTGTCCGTAGCGCCCAGCTCTCCCTGCAATCTGCTTGATCTCTTGAACACTCAGGGGCCTCACTTCCTTACCATCAAACTTTGAAGTTTCTGAAAAAACAACAGTCTTAATCGGCAAATTTAAACCCATACCGATACAATCAGTGGCAACCAAAATCTCCGTCTCTCCCGACCGAAACCTTTTAGCTTCCTCACTTCTCACCCCAGGACTTAAATTCCCATAAAGGACACTGACTTTTCTTCCACCGTCCTCCAAGTCTTTCTTAATCGCTAGAACTCCTCGGCGGGAAAATGAAATAATGGCAGAACCAGCTTCAACTTTTGACAAATTTCCAACAGGCTTTCGAGTCACTTCCAGCTTGCCGATACGCACCAAATGAATGATTTCTAATTCTTCACCTAAATAATCTCGAATCAGTCTCGAGAGAGTAGGGATACACTCCTCACTTCCAGTCATGATCAGCTTCTTAGCAGGAATTCCGACAATCGCTTGAGACCACGCCCAACCCCTATTTTTATCCAGGATTAATTGGACTTCATCGACAAGAGCACAATCAATCTGTCGTTCCAGATTAGCCATCTCAATAGTCGAAGCAACAAAGGTTGCATTTTCCTTAATTTCAATTTCCTCGCCTGTCAAAAGGGAGCATGCCTTCTCCCTTTTTTCTATTTCCTCCTGGCCTTCTAAAGCGAGAAGTCTTAACGGGGCTAGATAGACCCCCGAATTACATTGGGCCAGCTCATTAAATCCGCGATAGCTTTTTCCACTATTCGTCGGTCCAACAAAAAAAATATGTTTTCTCTTCATCTCGCGAGCCAGGGGGAAGAACTCCTTGTACTCGTTCAAGTCCCAATCCTTCCTGAGTCGACCCACAAGCTCCTTCAATCTGTTCTTGGCCAGATTCTCAAGGCTATTGCCGGATGTCCGAGAACGACCCGAACCCACCTTGATTTCATAGGTATTATTAGAGACGACTGGGGTAATTCGAGGCAATGAGTGGCTATCTTCGCGATTTTCCCTACCTGCCCTCACGCTCTTGGAATGGCTTCGGTAATCGGGTTGATCTAAAACTTCCTCCACCCGAGATTTAGAATAAAAATGCATGAACTTGCCTTGGCCCCCTTTGAGCCTTTCGATTCGATCTGGCTCTCCCAAAAATTCCTTAATTTTTTTGTCAGTAAAATAGAACTCGTCTTTCAACTCTCGCTTGCTATAAAAAGCACCGTCGTCGGATAAAACCAGCCCTTTTAGTGAAAGGGCGGCTGACAGACTAGCTCCATCTACAAAATAATGGACAAAATCTAACTTTTTAAACTCGCGAACAAGTTCAGATTCACTGTCCTTTTTATCCAATTTCTTCTTAAATACGAGCCGGTTTTTGCTGTCTAAAACTATAAAATATCGCCACATGATGCTAGCCTGCCATACAGCACCTATTCCGTCAAATATCCAACGATCTACCCGCAATTTACCAGAGCGGGGGTTATAGTTGATAAAAATTATCAAGAAAATTCATTATTTAAGCTTCCTATTTACAATTCACTGGGTCTCAATCAGAGACTGATGAATCGATAAAATTTATTTATTTTTAAAAATACTGAGCTATTTTTATTATTATCTTAATTACACCCAAGGTCACTTTAAGATGCATCGGAAACCACCCATACTGTCTGCTAAATTTTTCAAGAAAATGTTTTCGTGCTCGGGAACCAAATCTTTAGCGCCGAAAAGCATTTTCTTGAAAGCCTTGGCCTAAAGGGAGTTTTTTTTACTCAACTCTCTGCGATAAGCTGAATTCACCCAGTCACGACCTGAATAAAAACATTGACGATTTCTACCTGACTATGTTTAAGACAGGCCAGCGGCATGAACCGATGTAAAAAGGGGGAAAGTTATGGGATCCATTCCGAAGACCATTTTTTTCGTCAGCGTTGCACTTTCAATGGTTTCTAAAGTACTTCATGCACAGGATAGCCATCCTCATCTTGCTGAGCAAGGCATCCTTCAGCCTGACCAACTGCAGACTCGATTGCTCAATTTACTCATCCAACACAAAGATGACCTTGCAGAGGATTGATACTTTTCATTTGAACCTTTTAACGCTACTGTTCAAAAAACATTTTCATGAACAGTGCACCGTCATTCCTTAAAGTTAACATTGAAATCAGTAATATTTGTAATCTCCAATGTTCCTTTTGTCCTGAAGTCATTCGGAACAAAGGATGGATGGATCTCCATTTATTTCAAACTATTATTGAGCAAGTTGCCCCATTAACACAACAAGTTTGCTTCCACCTCATGGGAGACCCTTTGGTCCACCCTCACTTGGAAGAATTAGTCGACATTTGTCATGCACGTTCAGTAAAGATTTTTTTAGTGACCAATGGAGTTTTACTGCGAGAAAAACAGGCCGATCTCTTATTGCATCCTGCATTCCGCCAAGTCAATTTCTCGCTTCATAGCTTTCATGACAATTTTAAAAATCGAGACCCATCCCAGTATCTCGATCGAATTTTCACCTATACAGAGAACGCATTTAAAAAAAGATCTGACCTCTATATCAACTATCGACTTTGGAACCTCTCTGAGTCCCGCGGAACTGATTTCAAAAACCAAGACATGCTGTCTCGCATCGAGGAACGCTTTGAAATAAAAATCAAACCCAATGTCGACGTGAGAAGCCAAAAAAGCCAAAGGTTAAAAAATCGCCTTTATGTTCATTTTGACACAGAATTTACGTGGCCATCCCTAGATCTTCCCCCATTAGGAACTGCGGGGAGGTGTCACGGGCTTTCCACTCATTTCGGAATCCTCGTCGATGGCACAGTCGTGCCTTGCTGCTTAGACAAAGAAGGATCCATTCCCCTTGGAAAAATTCAAGACGAACCCCTATTAGACATTTTAAAATCTCCTAAGGCCCAGCGCATCCTCAAGGGATTCAGAGACGGAAAGCTAGTCGAAGACCTTTGCCAGCGCTGCCAATACATCGAACGCTTTAAACCCCGTCCTCAAACACCTGGTGCTGGTTACACTACGTCGTCTTCAAAACCTAGAATATCGACATAGGTAACACCACGAGCCAAAGAAGAGGAGGGAACGGCAGACTGCCCTTTGATTCGAATTCTTTTTTTCTTAAAAAGATCTTTAAATTCGGTCCTGGAAAGATTTCTCAAGGCAAAATTTCGATTCTGAGACCTGAGCTCTTCAATGATCACCTGATCAATTCGTCTATGGGGAGAAGTCAGCTCAAGGGTCAGACGAAATGAATTTCTCAATTTTTCTGGCTCTTTAAATAGATCCGTCATCGAAATAACCTCGGAATTTTTTGTTGGAGTGAAGCTTCTGCCAATTGTAGCGCACACTGCTCATCAATGACCTCGGCAGAGGCAAACTCGTTCGCACCCTCGCCCTGAGAACGAAGGGACTGCCT
>JANNCA010000421.1:0-5646 GCA_031386075.1 Oligoflexia bacterium | reverse complement strand
AACATATCCGATGTAGTCCCTCACATGCATAGGCCACTCTTCAGGTCTATCTAGTTCAAGAATAACTGGCACTTGTACGGCCTTTCAAAAATCAGAAGAGGTGGATGGCATTGCACCTTCAAGCAACGGAAATCGCATCAGGTTCATCTAAGCGAATAAGGTAATCCTCAAACTCCGCGTTACATGGAACCCAAGGACTCCGTTTCTCCCTCATGAGAGCAATAGCCTCTTTGGCAGTATAGCCGTCGCGCATAAGCACTTGGCAGAGTATAAATGACGAGCGGTTGTAGCCCATTTGGTAGCGAGGAAGGACGCGCGCTTCACTTACCCACTCCTCGTAATTTAAGTGTCTACTTCTATTGGGAAACCTCACAGTTTTATGTTCAGTTGAAGAAGATTAAACTGCGATAAGTGCTTTGTGTTTTCGATTTATTGTTGAGAGTCTCATTACTCGTTCGTCCGCAGATTTTGTTAAATGTGTGTCCAAGAATTGGGTTCCTCCACCTAAATGGACGCCCCACCTCTCATCTTGAAGGGTATGAATTTTTGTCGCTCTAACTTCGTCTAAGAATGACTCAACACGCTCTCTTGTGATGGAGACTTTTAGTTCTTCTGTTGCGTCAAAGCTGGCCCCAAGAAGCGTCTTTTCTACTGTTTTTAAAATAGCTTCGGGATTGGAAAAAAACTCCGAAAATAGCGGCTCGCCATTTAAAGCAATTAGCACCCCATTTTGGTCAGGATGGATACGCAATTTTTCCTTTATCTCACTTTTAACTTTAACCTGAAGTCTGCAGGATTTGGAATCTTCTTCCATGATTTGCGACAGGGAATTTGTAGGTCTTTCTCCGCAGCGTTTTTCTTGGCGTTCGACTTGTTGCCACACACGGTCTTGGCGAGTATTTGAATCAAGAACCCACAAACCTTTTTGACTATCAAAATCAAACCCCGCTCCAATTACTGATAGCGGCGCCCTAGAACTCTCTCGATGCACCTCTGATGTCTCCCAGCGCCCCTTCTCTACACAAGATACCAAGACTGAAGTAGTGGACTCAGGTTCTATGTATTCCGCAGACACAAGGATGCGCTCCTGCATAAGTCCTTTGCTAACAATCCATCCGCTGGGAATCAGTATGGGCGAAGAAGTAGAATTGTGAACTTGAATCCAGTCAATTACTGGACTTGTATCCTCATTTTCGTATTCCTCAAAGACGAGGTTATCAAGTCCACTAGCTACCTTGTATTGATGAGAAGCTAAGCGCTCCCACATCAACGGCCAAACCTGTAAGGGTCCAATTTGTTGCGGGGAAGCTATTTTGAGGTCATTCGCCATTTGGATATCCTGTCTGTATAAAGATTTATACACAAAGATAACCCAACTGTATAAAGATTTCAACTACCCGGGGCGTCGCATCCAGATTTTTCATAGGTGCGTATAAAGTAAAAACATGGGTAAAAAAGTCGATGTCGACGATTTGATTGATGCGGTGGAGGTCGCACGGCTAGTGGGTTTCAAATCCTCTACGGCTGTCTCGGTCTATTTAAGCAGGGGTGTTTTCCCAGAGCCAGTGGTCGATAGGGGAGCAAACAGGGTCCGCCTTTGGCTGCGTCAAGACGTAGAGCGTTGGATTAAAACAAGAAATAAAAATTAAATCTACTCGTTTTTTTCGGCAGGGTCAGATTCATCAGGGTATATGGAAATTGATTCTCGATATTCAGCTCTCATATCACCCGCCTCACAGAAGGCTTGCATGAGGCACCTGGTGCCCTCTAGAGACATTTGTAGAGTGCAGTGCATATATGATGGTCCTACGCGTTAGGGTCAGAAATTGATTACTTGGAAAAAAATTCATAGCGACCAACGTTTTAAACAAGAAGTTATTTCTTGTACGTTTTTACTTTTTTTATGAACTCTGTATGGGAGTTTTAATTAAAAAAACTCAAGCGCCCATTGCCATACTCGGAATTGAATAAAGTTTTTACTTTTTCCTTTTATTGGGCGGTCTATTACCATTTCTAAAAGCAGTTTCCTTTGCCCAAAATAGCCCGTTTTAAGGGGGTTTCTTCCATAAGCACCTAAATTGCCTCGGAATCATGTATCGAGGGTTCACCTATCCTTGGATAAGTCACATTGATTACTTTCTGTCCTTTTCAAGGCAACGAGGTATGCATTCCTCCTAAGTGCCACTCGCTCTATAAAACTTCTTTTTGCTGAAACTCACTTCTCTTAATGCTGACTTACGTTTATACGTTTCTCTGCGTGCCTGACGGCGGTCTTGGCAGCCGCCCAAATGTATTGCTTGTTATTAACTACCATAATCACTCCACGACTACTCATGGGCATCCATCTAGACTTCCAGCCTTGAATATCTTTGTAGAAGAGGCCGACGTGAGGTTTAAATTGTTCATCTGCCCAAAAAACGAGTCTTTTGTTGGTTATAAAAACTCGCCCAAGAGACTGTCCCGAGTGCGTTGCAATTGGAGACTGTTTTGTATTGTATGGGCCATCCCAACTATAAATCTCCTCCTCTAGAAGGAAATCTTGAATTACTTGTGCACCAAATTCCTTCGACCGAGTGTGCTTAGGTAATAGAAAAATTGAAGGTCCATCAACTACATGAAAAGTTCCTAGAGCGGCCAAAGGAGTCAGCTCTTCGGCTTGACTGCAATATAAATCAGAATCCAAAGAACTGTGCTACCTATAGCCATACCGAAACCACCTGTTGACCACCCGCCAATGAAAGCAAGAGGTACACAGATAGCAGCTATCGATGCCAACTTCTCCCTATTCATATTTTCCCTCAATTCACTTGAATCACTCGTAAAGCCTTGGGATAGTAAGGGTAGTTGAACAGTCCGACAAAAAACAGCGTTTTTGATTCTCACTCTCTAGACACAGCAGGTGAGCAAAAAGTGGCTTTCTTTAAACTATCCACAAGGTTGCGCAGAATTGCTAAAGAGCGCACACAAACCAAAAAAATTGGAATATCTAGCTTATGAATCAAAATTGCACTTGAGAATCCAAGACAGTGCCCCGCTGCCCCATGTATATACATGGGGGCAGGCGGTTCACTCATTTGTCCAAAACCACTGCCCCGAGTGCCCCAGGAAGGGTGCTGGGGCAGCGGTTCACTTCATTCTTCTAGTTCAAATAAACCTTCAAGGAAGTTGTTGCGAGCCTCGTCAAAAGTTTTTCTGGTAACTCCCATTGCTTTGCATTCCACTTTCAATGCTTCGTAAAGTGCCTTTAACCCTGTTGGATGAGTAGGGTTCTTGGACATGAAGTCCGCGATGAGTTTTATGACTTTCTTAAACTCCAGTACCATCTCTTGATATTCACCCCAAGGGACGCCAGAATCTATCACGTGTCGGAGAGGTTCGAGTTCCCGTGTTATCTCATAAACGTCTTTGAGTATTGGTACTCGGTGCTTTTCATTTATGATTCTGAATCTTGTCTCCTTCGACACCACTTTTAAGTACCACACGATATCCACGTCACTTTTTTTAGCAGAGCCTCCGCGAGGACCTGCCTCTGCGTTCTTCCCCGTGTGGTCGATGCGGATATAGGCGATGCCTTTTGATTTAAGGAGTTTGCCAGTGTGGTTATAAAAATTAATCCACGTGTCATTGTCATTTTCTTTGCCGTCAACGGTACGGCTTGCAGTGTCAATGACAACTAGCCGAGGCTGGAGAATGTCTAACAGTCGATTGAGTTCTCTGCCTCCACTTTGGCTGTCAAAGGGAGAGAACTCTGGAAATGAAAAAAGGTGTAAATTCTTTTCAAGCTCCTCAGCAGTGAAACCCATATCTATAAGGCTCTTCTTAATATCTGTCCTTGGGATGTTTTCATGGTCAATGTAGAGAATGGACATTGGCTCCAATGCTGGGAAACCGAACACACTTTTACCAGTCGCGAGGCAGGCACACATCTCTCGAATCATTAATGACTTACCGATGCCGGGCTCTGAGTACCAGGTATGTCCACGTGCCTCACAAATAATCCCAGGCACCAACCACTCTTCCTCGGTTTCATCAGCCCATAATTTGGGCCAATCGATTTTGTTGAAATTTTTGAGGTAGTCCTCATCGGAAAGCGAAGCTAGGTTGATAATCTGGCCAGATGCGACTACTAAGTGACTCTTATTAAGGTATCGAGGCTCTGCCATTCCCGCTTCGAGTGCACCGCCCGAAATCCTCAAAATAGTTGCTATCTCTGATTCGGCGCCGTCCTCTGTAAAGACTTCTAGGGCAGCAGCAGTCAGTTCACGCAAAACTTCATCTAGGCCGATTTCACCGCCTCCGATGAGTCTTCCCATGGAGAAAGCGGCCGAATTTAGTCCATCATTTCGTTCACCATCTTTGAGATTTCGAACTTTTTCACAATGTTCCATGAGCTCGTCGTATGCTGTGCGTGACCCTGATGCATGGCTAATACTTTCAAACTCAGTTAACGGAGTAGACCCAGAACTCTTTTCCACTCCTGTGGCTTTTCTAAGTAAATTGAGCAAAAACTCAGGTGCGTCAGCGATTGGCATGCTCCACGGTTCGCAGCCTGCTACCCATTCATACTCAACTCCAGAGATGTGGCGAGATGGAGGAACAATTACGTAACCATTAAATTTAATGTCAACGCCTGGAAGCTTGAATTTCTTTAAATCACCTATGAGGGTCTCCGATTCGTCGCATCGAAAATAGATATGTCTACCTCTGAGTTTCACCCCCTCGACTTCATATTCGCCAGTAAGTGCCTCGACCGTGGCGGGAAGTATGTCACCGAGAAGTTCAAGAAGTTTCTCAAATGACTTGTGTCCGCCGTGTCTCGGGTCAACGTCGATTACAAAAAATCCACTCGCCTTACAGTTAACGCCGATGTTGTAGTTAGGTTGTGTGTGCCACCAACGTCTAATTGTCTCTGGGTCAGAGGTGCAATCATTCTGACCATTACTGGTAGCTGGGCGCTTCCCTGGACTTGTCGATTTATTAAAGGGAGTGCCAGAAGTGCACTTTGACTCATCGGTTATTCCATGGCAGGGGAAAATCTTCCAACCAAGGGCGGCGTACTGCAAGCATTTCTCTAAATGTTCCGAGTATGAACTTTCCACTGTCTTAACCTCCGATTTCTTGCATGAGCCAACTTGGCAATTCGCCAGGCTTTTTTGTTAGTTCTTTCAAATACCAGACTGGGATGCGAATTTGGCCAGCAACGCTCACTGACGGAATTAGCCCCCTTTGTATCTTTCGGTAGATGGTCGTCCTGCTTACTCCTGTACTGCCCGATAACTGAACCACGCTTAAAAGTTGAGTTTTCACTCGAACTCCTTCCGTATTACTAGAAACTTAAGTACCTTCTGTACCTAGTTGGAAATCCGTTTGAACTTCTTGCGCATATTTCAGCGGACATCGGGAACTAAGGTTTCTATTGGAGGTAGTACCAGGAATGGGCGAAGCAATTACCCCTCATTTATTCGGTTCAGTGGTCAATTCCATTGCTCATCAAAATCTCCGATATTTGAGGCAAAAAGCCGTCGATGAATACTGGGATGAAAAGGCGCAAGCTCTCGCCGAGAAACGTGCAGCTGAAACCAAAAAAACTCGTAAGGCTCGACTTAAAAGCGAACCTAAAACATCGGTTACGAAATTTGAAATACA
>JANNCA010000331.1:0-3982 GCA_031386075.1 Oligoflexia bacterium | reverse complement strand
GGACATCTACCCCAAGGGCAGCCCGAACGATATGACCGGGTCATTCGAATGGTGCAGACTATGGATGAAGCCGGATTTGGTGCCTGCTCCAACACAGGGGCATGTTCAGCAGTTTGCCCTAAGGAAATACCACTTTCTACTATTGCCCAGCTCAATCGTGATTTTATAGTTGCAAACTTTAAACAGGGAAGAACCGCTGCCGAAGGTTCGCAGAATGGTTTCGGATGATTCTCACTTTTAAACAGATCTACTGAAGTAATGAGGTCAGCGCAGTCTGCCGTTTACGATTGTCAATTTGACGAACTGCCATGGCCAGAGCCTTCCGACTACCCACGAAGACACACAATCTCTTGGCTCTTGTGAGGCCAGTGTAAATCAGGTTTCTAAAAAGCATTTTGAAGTGTTGTGTAGCGACCGGAATGATGACGGCATCAAATTCACTCCCCTGAGACTTATGAATGGTGATCCCGTATGCGAGTGAGATCTCAGTCAGGTCTTCCTTTTCATAAATGAAAGGCCCTTGCTTGCCAAATTGGATCGAGCATTGATAGGTTTCTAAGTCAATCTCTAAAATTTTCCCAATGTCTCCGTTGTAAACCCCTAAATCATAATTGTTTCGGGTTTGAATCACTCGGTCACCCTCTCTAAAAATACGATCTCCCAACTTAAGTTGCTTAATTCCATTTCGCTCGGGGTTCATCTCATTTTGAAGTGCTTTATTTAGATTGAAAGTTCCGAGGGAACCTCGGATTTGGGGCGTTAATACCTGAATTTCTATGCCTTTTCCAAAATATTCTGGAATAGTTTTCGTATATAAACGTAAAACGACATCAAGTGCTGAAAATCCATAATGAAGCGCTGACCAAGGATGCACCGACTGAATAATCGTTTTCAACTGGCCGATGTCACTTTTAGCCTCATGGACTCTCTGTAAATCTACGTGCTTAAACTTTTCAGGAATGATAAAAATGGGAGCATGAATTTCTTCTTGGGATGAGAAATCTTGAACCAAAAGACGCTCGATTTTTAGTTCGTCATTTTCTCGGGACATGATCCCGGTCAGTTTCTCCCCAATTTGAACTCTTTGTTTTTCACCCAATTGGAGAGTTTTTTTAATCGCTTCATTTGCCTTTTTTAGAAAGTGGATTTGATCCTGCGTGGCCTCTTCCGCATCAACAAAAATACACCCCGCCTTCTCACTCCATAACTGCGGATGGTGAAGCGGAGAATCGATTTTAGGGACTTCGCCTTTATTGATTTGATGAGCAAATCGAATAATCATGGATTCTTCAGCTTGCCTAAAGACCTTCGTCAACCAGAAGCTAGGGATACTCTTACTTTGCAAAAGATCAAAGAGCACATTGCCGGCACCAACTGAAGGCAGTTGATCGGGATCACCAATAAATAGGACTTGTGCCTCCCTTGGAACTGCTTTGAGAAGTGATGCAGCTAAATTGATATCCAACATAGAGCATTCATCAACAATGAGAAAATCGACGCTTAAGGGGTTATCTTCGCCTCGCTTGAATCCCCCCTGAGAAGGGTCAACCTCCAGAAGCCGATGAATAGTCTTCGCCTCAGAACCTATAACCTCACTCATCCTCTGGGCTGCTCTTCCGGTGGGAGCGGCGAGTACCACTCTTTTATTCATTGCCTGAGCTAACTTAACGACAACTTGGGTCGTCGTTGTTTTTCCGCAGCCTGGCCCACCCGTTAGAATTGAAAAGGATTTCCCGACAATTCCAACGACAGATGCCTGTTGCTCAGGGCTTAGCGTGATTTTACCCCTATCACAATATTTCTCGATCCAAATCTTTGCCCGCTCCAAATCTAATATGATATTTTTTTTAATAAAATCATTTACACGATTGGCAACATAGAGTTCATCAAAATAAAGTGAATTAGAATAATAGGCAAGGATCTCCATTCCATCAGATTCGGTGAGCTTCCGAATTTTAATTTCATTTTTTTCAACGAGAGAATTAAGTAAAATTTGAATTTTATCAAATTCTTCAATCTCTAGTAGCTCTGTTGTGTTTTCAGTGATCTGAGTTTGAGTGAGAAAGCAATGCCCTGCTTCTCGGGAAGCCGCTAAAACGTGTTTGATTCCTGCTTCGATTCGAAAACTTCCATTCCGTTCAAAGCCCATATTGAGAGCAATTTTATCAGATGAAAAAAATCCAATTCCATAAATATCTTTGGCCAACTGATAAGGATTTTTAGAAACGATCGGAATAGATTCGTTTCCGTAAGACTTGTAAATTTTAACAGCAAAAAGTGTACTGATGTCATAATTTTGAAGAAAAAGCATGACTTCACGAATGGCTTTATGCTCCTCCCAAGAAGTCTTAATATCTAGAAGTTTCCTATCGGCGATTCCTGGTACCTTAAGTAGGTCGTCGATGCGTCCCTCAAAGACCTCTAGTGTTTTTTCTTTAAAATATTTTACAATCTTAGTCGCGGTTTTAGGCCCCACGCCCTTGATCATTCCTGAGCCCAGATATTTCTCCAGCGCTGCTATAGAAGCAGGCTTCTTTTCAATAGCTTTTTCTGCTTTAAATTGTTCGCCATGTTTTGGGTGGTGACCCCAGTTACCCCAAAACTCCATTGAGCTGCCCGCGAACACTTTTGCTTGATGGATCACGACAGTAACCAACTTATGTGGATCGTTAAAGGCTGCGACCTTCAAAACTGACCATCCATTTTCAGCATTGTGGAATGTTACCCGCTCAACAACGCCAGTAATCCGCTCTAAGGTTTGATCTGAAAAGGAATCCACAGATTTTTTCACGATGGATAGATCCTATATCAAAAAAGAGAATTTCTTGTCCTATTTAATGCCACTTGGCGGTTTAAAAAACCCGCCAAGACCTGAAGTCGTAAGAGCCGAAGACATTTTTTTTTGTTTGACGGAAGTTTGAGCACCGATCGTTGTCACGGTATCTGGCGGATAGTGCCAACCCATTTTCCCCAGATGAAATTCCTGTATTCACATGAAAATTCAACAGGAGCCCATTCGCTTCCTGATTCAAAATAGATCATGGAGTGCCTAGTCCTTGAAATGCCTCTCGCCAAGCAGGATGCGCACCCATGATCTTAAGAGCTTTTGCGAGAAGGCTCTTTCCAGGCTCTAACTTATACCATGACGAAAGTCCACTTGGATGAGGCAAACAAATCACTTCAGCTTTACAATCATAAAATTTACTATTAATCTTATGTCCAACCACATCAGAGAGAAGCGCACCTGCACCAAAGACCTCTCGTCCAAGCACCTGCCCGATCGCAAGCTTACCCACTGCAACTACAAGCCGAGGCTGAAGAACCTGAATTTCCCGTTTTAGATAATTCCCGCAGTGCGCTATTTCCTGGGAATCTGGTACCCGGTCCCCACCCCCTGATCCTTTGCCGGGATAACAGCGTGCGACCGCTGCTATATAAATATGCTTTCGAACCTGGGCCTCAGTCACACCACATGACTCCTCAAACCACCGAAAGAGCGTTCGACCCGCTGTGAAGGCAAAAGGGCGTCCGAGTGCTCCTTCTCTGGGTCCAGGTGCTTGGCCTAAAAGAAAAACTGGGGACAGGATCGCAGGTCCATGGACCGGAGGTCCGACCATCTTCGGACAGGCGCGACAGGAGGAAATTTCGTTTTGAATCCTTTCAAGTCTGAATACCATTGAACTCATCCGCTCGAATACCTTCCACATTTCATCTGGTTTCTGATTCCTAAGAAATGCTTTAATAACAATTATTCAGATCACTTGCATCAGTTATTCTTATTGTTGCAGTAAACGTTTCCCTACCAAAGAACTCAATTCAAAATACCTTCAAATTCCAAAAAGGCGAGTTCATTCTAAATTTTTTATACCTATTTACCTAAAGAAACCAAACCCATGACTGCCATTCCTACCATCATCAGATCTTCAAATAGGGTGACTTTGGTCATTGGGAGTTTAAATAGGGTCCCTAGACAAGCACACTC
>JANNCA010000277.1:0-1853 GCA_031386075.1 Oligoflexia bacterium | reverse complement strand
TTTTCCCAAAAATAAATGCGGTCTGGGGATCGATTCCTTGAAGGACTTGGTGAAATTTGATCCCCGCCATTCTTCCGCGCTCTTCAGCACTCGCCATGTAAAGCGCAAACTCTCGTGCAGTTTGACATGAGCGAAGGGAGTTCCAGAGTTGATCCGATACGCTCCGGTCCTGAACGTTCATTTTGAGGTCGCTCATGCGGGCTAATAGCCAATTGAGATGAGTTTGTTCGGCCTGAGCTAAGAAAATCCATGCTTCTTTCAGTTCATTTGGCACGTCTGTGAAATGAGAAGCTGCCCAAAGAAATGCCTCTCGGGCCTGAAGCTCGGCAAATGCCGCAGTTCGAAGGCGATCACCTATCCCTTCAAGGGTATCTAAAGATCGAATGAGGTCAGCCTTTTTTCCGGCGGGCGCCACTTTGAAAGGGTCCCAATTCATGAGGGTCATTCTGGACTTCTAGTTTCTGCGAGAGTGAGGATCGCTTGGTAGTGGGCTTCTGTAATCGGCATGACGGAAAGGCGGGATTGTTTGATGAGAGGGAGGTCCTTTAAGCCAGGGGTGGCTTTTATTTGGGCAAGAGATACCGGCTGAGGAAGGCTCTGGATGGCTTCTAAGTCAACTTGGACCCATTCTCCTATTTTTTTAGGGTCAGGATCTGGGTAGGCTTCGCGAGTGACTTTGGCAATTCCCACGGCAGACCTCTCGAGGCCGCTATGATAAATCAGGGCAATATCTCCCACTGAGAAATTTTTTAGGTAATTTCTCGCTTGAAAGTTACGAACTCCATTCCAATTCGTGTTTTTATCCTTTAAAAGGAGACTAAAGTTAAATTTATCTGGTTCAGTTTTCAGCAACCAATAGGAGTGGCTCATGCCCCTGTATTCTCATATTTGGAGTCCGATAGAAGCACAAAATGTTTGAGCACGAACTATTGAGTCAGGAACTGAATGAGTCGTTGAAGACTCTTCTCCGGGGTGGGGTCGGTTTTGTACGAATGGCCGAGGAGACTCGCTTGGACCCGAGCTTCCTGGCTAGTGAGGCCAGTGAAACCATGCGATCTAGGGAAAAAAGAGGAAGAGCCGAACTCGAGCGAGTCATCCGGTTCAATCTCCATCAAGCAAAAGTCCCGGAATCTTCCATCGTCATCACTGCCTCTCACACGTCTTCGGCAGACGGAAGCTGTGTGGTGGTGGCCGGGAGTGATGAGCACGTGGGGGTAGATCTGGAAGCTTCCTCAAGGAAGGTTCACCCTAAGATCCTCACTCGGATTACGTCGAGTGGTGAGCGGGATCTCTTGGGGCACTTAAAGCATTTAGAAAAGGATACGCTTAAGTTTTGGGTGATTAAGGAGGCAGCCTTCAAGTCCAATCCTCATAATTTAGGTACAACTTTACCTGACTATGTTTTGAGTCAGTGGGATCCTTTCGTTCAAGAAGGGAGTGTTCTATTGCCCAGGCAATCGGAGGGTTACTTGAAGGAATGGGGCTGTCGGGTGAAATTTTTGGAACTAGGGACCTGGTATCTGGCCTTGGCCCATACGTTTAGAAAGAAGAATGAGGGGTAACGAGGAGTGTCGAATTTTATTCTATTAGGAGTTTGCCTACTGGCTGGAGTGATTTTAAGGAAATTCAGAAGATTGCCCGATGCAACTCCTGCCGTGCTCAATGGTCTTATTTTTCACCTTTCGCTGCCAGGACTGATTTTAGTTCAGATTCATCAAATTACGTTGAGCTCAGAGGCATTTTTGATCGCGTCGCTAGCTTGGCTGCTCTTTATAGTGAGTACAGTATTTTTTGTTACTTTATTTAGAATACAACCCTCTGTCAAAATCGGTGTGAAAACATCCTGGGATAAG
>JANNCA010000240.1:0-6430 GCA_031386075.1 Oligoflexia bacterium | reverse complement strand
GTGCTACCAAACCAAAAAGGAGCTAACTCTTTCTTGGCGGAATCGATTGCTTCTTGTTCGGTCAGCTCCTTTGCTTTGGGTTTCCAAACCACTTTATCGATCCCTCCGAGTCAGGGCAATATCTTCTTCAAGGCTCTGAGTTTCCTTAACACTTCCCATTTTACCCAGTGTAGCTAAAGTTGCCCCAACGCAAATGAACCCAGCAACAAATAGTGACGTATGAAAAGCAGTTACAAAATCTCCCGTCGTGGACATCACCCAGGTGAATACTGAAGTTGATAGGCCAGTTCCCGTAACCAAACCTAAATTTCTAACAGTCGCTAGAAGTGCAGAAGCAACGCTGAGTTTGTGAAGTGGGACAGCACCCATAATTGCATTATTATTGGGTGACTGGAATAACCCCGTAGCTAACCCAATAGTACAAAGACTCAATACAATCATTAAACTCCCTGTATTCTCGTGAATCCCTCGCCCAAATACGCCCGACATTGAGAATAACCCCAACATTCCAATCAAAGTCCCCGATAAACAGAGTTCTAAACTCCCCAAATGATCAGACAAACGGCCACTGATGGGAGCAATAAAAAAGATAGTCAAGGGAACTGCAGTCATTAAAACCCCAGCTCTTTGGGGTGGGAAATGGAGTACGATTTCTAAAAAAAAGGGCATTAAAACAGTCACACTCGAAAACGCAACGCAGATAAAGAAACCTGCCAAATTAGCACTCCAAAACGATCGATTACGGAGCAATTCAGTGTCAAATAAAGGAGCAGGCGCGCGACTTTCAATTTTGAAAAAAACAAAAACTAAAACTATAAGAAGTAAACTAATCGCCCATCGAACCATCGAAAATGGAAGACCTCCTAAAATCGATACTCGAGGCGGATCAATTAAATTCATAAAAATGATTAAAATTATTGACTGGAGAAATGCGCCACTCCAATCAAAAGGAAGGTGCAGTTTTGAAGGAGGGTCTAATTTGACAAAATAATGAACTAAACCAATCCCAGCAAGACCGATTGGGATATTTACCCAAAAAATACTCCGCCAACCAAAATTAGAAATCAGGAATCCACCAATACTAGGCCCAGTCACTAGCCCTAAGCTCACTACCATGGCGAGAGTTCCTAATGCTGCCCCCCGCTCTCTTGGAGCGAAGGCATTGGTAATAATAGCAGGACCATTGGCCATGAGCATGGCTGCTCCGACCCCCTGCAAAGCTCGAAACAAAACGAGCCAGGTCAACTGAGTCGTAAAACCACAAAAACAAGATCCAATAACAAAGGTCAAAAATCCAAACTGAAATACGGGCTTTCGGCCCAACTGATCCGATAGGCGACCAAAAGGAAGCAACAAACAAGTCACTACCAAAAGATAAACAACCACGACCCATTTGATCCGATAAAGATCGGGTCCCAGTTCCTGAGTCAAGGTTGGTAAAGCAATATTGACAATGCTTGAGTCCAAGGTAGCCATAAAAGTTCCACAAGCTACCGAGGACAGCACCCACCATTTAGCGGTCATACATTCTTTACTGTAACAAATTTGAGTCCCTGGGTTCAAATTTATCTGATTAGTAAACTCAAATTTCATGTTATAGAAATGGCCATGCAAGCCAAAGAACTTGAAACTTTAGCCAATGAACTGCGAATCTGGATGATTGATATGTTGGCCGAGGCAAAATCAGGACACCCGGGGGGTAGCCTTTCAGCCATAGATCTCATTACAGCTCTTTTCTTCAATGAAATGAGGGGTATTGACCCAAAAAACCTGAGCCAAGAACGAGACCATTTTATACTTTCCAAAGGACATGCCGTTCCTGCTCTTTACGCTGTTTTAGCCAAAAAGGGCTTCATCGCTTACGAAGAGCTCAAAACCTTACGCCAAACCGGAAGTCGACTCCAGGGACATCCCGACCGCGTCAGACTCCCCATCGTAGAAGCCTCTACTGGGTCTTTGGGGCAAGGACTTTCGGTAGCCCAAGGAATGGCTATCAGCTATCGCATGGACGGCCTCTCATCCCGAGTCTACTGCCTTATAGGTGATGGAGAAATACAGGAAGGTCAAATTTGGGAAGCTGCGATGTCTGCACCTAAATTTCAGCTTTCGAATCTTTGCGTGATTCTAGATCATAATAACGGCCAAATTGATGGCCCAGTGAGCCAAGTCATGCCCATTGAGCCCGTCCAGGACAAATGGAAGGCTTTTGGGTGGGACGTGATTCAGATCGATGGGCACACTATGGAGCAAATCTTGGCTGCTTACCAAACCTCTCGAGCAGCTCATGAGAAAGGCTCCAAAAAACCCACCCTGATTCTGGCTCAAACGATTAAAGGAAAGGGAGTTTCCTTTATGGAAAACCAAATTGGATGGCACGGCGTGGCCCCTAGCGCCGAAGACGCTCGAAAAGCACGAGAGGAACTTCAGATCCATTCTTTGACAAATTCCCGCAAAGGAGGTCCAGCCCATGGCTAAAGCAACCCGTCAAGCATTTGGAGAATCCCTCGTTCGACTCGGTGCAGATCACCCTCAAATTGTAGTTCTGGATGCCGACCTTTCAAAGTCGACGAAATCCGAACTCTTTGCTAAAATGTTCCCTCAACGCTTCTTTGAAATGGGGATCGCCGAGGCGAATATGATTGGGACTGCGGCGGGAATGGCTTTTACAGGAAAACTGCCCTTCCTCTGTAGCTTTGGATGCTTTCTAACCGGTCGCTATGACACCATCCGCCTGAGCGTCGCCTACGCTCAAGCTGACGTTCGCCTCGTGGGTACCCATGCTGGAGTCGGCATTGGTGACGATGGCCATAGCCAAATGGGCCTTGAGGACATTGCTCTCATGAGAGCCCTTCCCACTATGGGCGTTTTTCAGCCCATGGATGCTCGAGAGACTGAACATTTAATGGATTACCTGGTCAAGGAATGGAAAGGGCCTGCCTACATTCGACTGACCCGGCAAAACTTACCTGATCTCTACCCCAAGGATGCCCCGTTCAGACCCGGAAAACTAATGAAGATCTCTGAAACATCTTCTAACCCGAAAGTGCTCTGCCTGGCCTCTGGAGCCACAGTAGCCGAATCCGTGAAAGCTGCGCAGAGTTTAAAGGCACAGGGAGTTTCTATGTCAGTGTGGAATGCACACTGCCTCAAACCTTTTGACGAAAAAACACTCTTGGAAATCATTGAGCCGGTCGATTTAGTCATCACAGTCGAAGATCATTCTGTCATCGGAGGACTTGGAACGTGCGTGGCCGAGGCTCTCGCGAAGACCTCACGCCATCCCCGACTGATCAAACTAGGAATCCAGGACCTTTTTGGAGAAAGCGGCATTGCGGAAGAACTCTATGAAAAATTTGGAATCTCAGCAAAAGCGATTGAGAATCGAGTCAAACGGGAGATCTAGTGCTCCCCTTCGGTCATTTAGGAATAGGTTCTCAACTTGCCGCCCCGTGGGCTCGAGGCCTTTCTAAAAAAGCCCTTCTCATCGGCACTCTGATCCCCGACCTCATAGATAAGCCTCTATTTTATGGCTTTAAATTTTTTGGCCCTAAATTACCGAATTTTCTAGTGCCGCCAGGCACTCGCACTCTGGGCCATACGGCACTTTTCTTAGTCTTATGGATGACTCTCGCTCTCATAAAAAAATCCAAACGACTCAAAGCCCTCACACTAGGAGCGGCGAGTCACCTCTTTTTAGATGCAACCCTGGATCTCGCAATTCCACCCTACACCCTCTGTCCCGTCATCTATTGGCCATGGGCTGGTTGGCATTTCCCTGTCGCTCCATTCCAAACAGTGACGGAGCACTTTCACCGAAGCCTCCACCCCCTCCTTCTGGGATGCGAAATCATTGGAGTCTTACTTCTCATGCTGCCCGTGATATCCAACCGCTCGAGCAAAGATCCAAAGAGGGCCAATCAGAAGATGAATCCAATTCTTTAAAAATGTGGGAGATTTCTTCTCATAAAAAGCGTGTCCTATTCCCTGAAGAATCCAACCGGCAAAAAAGAACGCCCAAGCCACCTGATGGCAAAGCACCCTTCCTAAAAAATAGAATCCTGACAGAACAAAAGAAAAAGGAATCGCAATTTTCCAATCCATAAAAAAATAACTAACTAAACTCATCAAAATCAAAACAACCGCAGCATCGATCCGAAAATAACCCCACTCTCCCAAAAAGATCCAATGGCTAAATAAATTAAATAAACTTACAACAATAAGTGGAATACCGAAATAATGTGTTATTTTATTGCCAAAAATTTGATGATCATTTTCATAATCAATAAAATAATTAACTAGTTTTTTTGATGCAATTTTTGACCAGTACGAGCGCTTCAATTTAACGTCCTTTAGATTTATTAAATAAAAATTTATAAATTTATTAAAAATAGTAAGCAAATCTCACTTGAGATAACCTCTCAACCTTGGCACCATAAAGTCATGCCTGTCAGCACCAAAATATTTAAACCGGGCGAAGTTCTATTTTTAGAAGGAGAACCCTCCTATTCGATCTTCATCATTCGCAAGGGCGCAATTTCCATCAGAAAAATGAAAGGAAACCGCTTTGTCGAAATCAGCAAAGTCCTTTCAAACGAAGTCATTGGCGAACTCTCGTTCTTCGACCGATTACCGCGCAGTGCAAGTGCGGTTGCTCTCATTGAGGTCGAAGTGATCGAAATTACTTTCGACTCCATGGAAAGCATCTATAACAGCATTCCTGACTATTTGAAAACGATTGTAGCTGCAATGGCAGATCGACTCCGCCAAGCAAACGAACTCATCCGATTACTTCAGAAAGACCACTCCTAATGAAATTAGCTTGGCGCGTTAACTTGCAGTGATTACTCGTTAAATAAAATTCTTTGACAAATGGAGCGAAGTGGCAAATATCAGAGACGTTTTTAAATGCAATAACATGGGGTATCAAAAGTATGAAGCGCTCTAAGTATTCTATTATGAATCTACTTGTTTTATTCTCCTTTGCTTTAGCCTCACTCTCTGTAGATCCAACGACCTCACTAGCCATGGCACCTAAAAAGCCAACCGCCCCTCTGGCAACGGCAGAAAGCGTGGATCTCGATAAATACATGGGGAAATGGTACGAAATTGCTAAACTCCCCCAAATATTTGAACCGGGCTGCGTCGGGGTCACTGCAGAGTATAGCCTCAAGCCAGGCGGAGTAGTGTCGGTAAAAAACAATTGCACCATCAGCCACTGTGGCGGCTACAAAATTGACATCACGGGCACCGCTCGATCTGCAGATTCCGTACATAATTCAAAATTAAAACTCATTTTTGATAGAAGCTTTATCTTCCCCTTTCCATCCGAAGGCGATTATTGGATTTTGGAAGTAGATCCTCAATACACCTATGCCATCGTCGGAACTGCTGATCGACAGAACTTTTGGATTTTGAGTCGCAAACCAGCAATCGATGAGACCCTCTATCAAAGCATCCTAGCGTCCTATGCCGAACAAGGCTTTGACATAAGCAAAGTCAAAAAGACTCAAGCATGTGAGTAGGTAAATTCTGGACCGGATCCTGTTGACTCTGGGAACAGGAATCTAAAGTCGCAACAGCACCCAGTCCAGAATTTACAGCACCCCCAAAAGGAGCGTATCCCTTCCTCAGACTCCTCGTAGTTCAGCGAGATACACCTGTTTTGGTGCGCCCACCCCTGTGAAGTTGGCTAAGTCGTTCTTTTTATGACAATTCCGGAATTCCTTGAAAATCAGTCAATCATTCAAAGATCTGAAACAAACTTAAGGTTTAGGGAACGCCTCTGTTTCGACCCGATCTGCTCATTTTAGATGACATAGGTACACAAATTTAACTCTCAAGATTCAGAAGATCCTAGAGATATTATTGAACAGCGCTCATACGGACAATCTATTTTTTCCACTAATCATTAACTACCTTCCAAAGTGAACTGTCGTACCACTTGTGAATACTCCTAGGCAACTGGTTCAAGTTCGACAGCATAAGATAAGTCAGCCACAGCAAGCTGTTCCTCGACAGCCATTTTGACCAGTAAAGCAGGACGTACTCCAATTGCTAAACCAATTTCATGAGCCTTTTCTGGACTCACGCCTTTGCGCCCCTTTTCGATATCGCAAAGGTTAGCCACAGAGATTCCAATTTTTTTTCCAAATCCCTTCAAGGTCATTCCTTCAGAAATTCGCCAAGTACGGATAAATTCGCCGATCGTTGCTTTTCCTAGTCTCTTTTCCAGGTCTTTAGATCCATATTTTTTAGTCCTCATGCTTATTTACCTCGATCACTTCAATTCACTCTAATTCTTTGACCAGGATATTTTTTGTCATGCCTGCTTCCTATAGGGATGAACTACTGCTATAAGCAGTAGTACGCAACTCTTCATTTGCTCCACAGAATGTTGAGATCATCTGCAATGGTTCGTCCCACAAACGGC
>JANNCA010000200.1:0-3643 GCA_031386075.1 Oligoflexia bacterium | reverse complement strand
GGATGCAGCAGCTTGCTATGAGTTGGCTTGTGTATCGAATGACCCGATCCCCTTTTTGGTTGGGTTTAATTGCATTCTGCTCACAAGCTCCGACACTTTTTTTGGGCTTATATGCTGGGGTCATGGTTGATCGGGTGAATTTACATCGACTCTTAATGTGGACTCAGGCTTTGTCGAGTATTCAGGCCTTTATTTTAGCTTTTCTCGTATTAACGGGTCGAGTTCATTTAGAACATCTAGTGGGCCTGAGTTTATGTCTGGGGGTGATCAATGCGATGGATACCCCGGCAAGGCAAAGCTTTGTGATTCAAATGATCGAGGATAGCAAGAAGGATCTTTCCAATGCTATTGCCTTAAGTTCATCTGTGATGAATGGAACTCGATTGATTGGGCCTGCGATTGCGGGAGTGGTGGTTTCGGTTTTTGGAGAGGGCGTTTGTTTTTTACTGAACGCATTCAGTTACTTTGCCGTGCTTCTGGCCTTAGGTAGAATGCAGGTGAAGACCCGATCCTTACCAGGAGGACCAAATGGCAATGAGTCTATTCTTCAAAGTGTTTTAGAGGGAATTCGATTTGCCTTTGGGGTGAAACCGATTCGAATACTCTTGGTTCTCTTAGCCACTTTAAGTTTGATCGGTGCTCCCTTTGTTACATTGCTTCCCCTCATGGCAGATCAAGTTTTCAAAGGGGGGGCTCATACCTTGGGTGTTTTGACCACAGCCACCGGCCTGGGCGCCTTATTTTCCTCTTTTTGGCTAGCATCTCGTAAAAAGATCAATTACCGGAATTTTCATTTCCATCGAGCTATCGGCGCTTGTGCTCTAATTTTTGCAGTCGCATTGATCGGGCTATCCTTTTCGTCGCGACTTGAATGGGCGCTCCCGATTTTGTTAGTCTGTGGTTTTGCAATGTTGTTTCAAATGGCCGCGAGCAATATGACGATTCAGGCTCTTGTGGATGACGATAAAAGGGGGCGCGTGATGAGCCTTTTTACCTTGGCGCTGCTCGGAATTTCCCCTTTTGGCAGTCTATTCGTTGGGGTTGTTGCTGAGAGGGTTGGCCTTTTTCATACCTTATTGGGTTGTGGGAGTCTTTATTTGGTATTTGGTTTTTGGTTTATAAGAAAACTTAAGACACAGAGACTCGAATCGAGACTTTTTCTTGACACTGAGTTTCCTAAGGATTAAGTCAATGGTACAGCCCTTCAGAATGCTTGAAGCTCAATATGCGGTCGTGGTGGAATTGGTAGACACGTACGTTTGAGGGGCGTATGCCGAAAGGCGTGACGGTTCAAGTCCGTCCGATCGCACCATTTTAATGCAGCGCCTCATTAGGGAATGTCATTTCTTTTCAGATGAGGCCATTCATCCCCAAATTCAGATGACAGAAGTTGAGATACAAGAACCAGGGTTCCTAGTTCAATCATACCTTCGTCTCGTCCTTCTAGGTTTTCAAATAAACCAAAAATTTCATACAGAGCAATGGGGGCCGTAATTTTTTGCAAATCATTTCGGAAATCGTTTTCGCTGCCAAATTCGTTGAGTTCATAGGCCTGTTTTGTCGACTTTAACTTGAGTTCAATGAGTCTTCGTTTGACTGGAGTGAGGTTTTTTCCTTCATAGTTGATGCTCGACAGTTGCCCTAAAGAGAAGCTGCTGCTGGCCGGGGTTGGGATGAGTCCTTGAGATTGTTCATTTGCATTTGCAACGAGCTCAATATGAAAATCCTTGAGAGCCGGAACGTCCAGAGCTATGTCTGCAAGAGGAAAGGGAGATTTTGTCGTCAACCTGTGGATGAAGAAGTTTCGATATCTTGGGTCCTGGAGGAAGTGATTGTCGACTCCCCAGCGGTCGTCGATCGTGGTTAGGTGAATAGATTCTTGACCTTCGACGAAGAATTCAAAAATAATTCCGGGAACAAAGGAGTCCAGAGTTTGCAAGGATTCTTCATTTTTTAGAAGCGACATTCGCATGCAGCCCTTTCCATCCTGGCTGAAGTAACTGGGGATCTCACAGTTTTCTTTGGCGCAAAAGTAGAAAAATGCCGCACAAGAGTGTTTGAATACCTTTCTTCCCGCAGAATCTACTCTGAGACTAGAATAAGGTATCCTATCTTGATCAGGCTTAATAAAGAAATGAGTGCTGTTGGAGTCTGGAGGCAAGAAAATATTCGAGCGTAAAATTTCAGCTTTGATGTGCTTCTCTTTGTTGATTGCGCTCCATTTATTGTATCCGAATGGTTTCGAGAATTTTGCTGCCTCGCTTGGATTTCCGAAGGCTAGGACGCCAAAACACCCTGATCGCAAGAGTCCAGTGAGGGACAGTTTGTGTGGAGAATTTCCCTTTCCTGCAAAGGCTGGGGTTCCCGGGATTCCATGCACCAGGGTGAAACTGAGAACCACGAGTAAACGAAGTAAAAAGGTCATGACCGGGTTTTTCGCCGATTTTTTATAGATCAAGGGCATCGTTTTTCCTTTTGCAATCTGAATGAAGGGTATGGAGCTACGGTTATCCTAAGTTGACTCGACATGTCAATCTTAAATGCTCGAAATAGAACACCTGAACACTAAATGAGTAGCAATTTTTTATTTCCTCACATACATAGCCAGGATGTTTTCTCTTGCGAAGGCCTATAAATCCTATGATCCAGCCGCAAAAAGTCTGGTAGAAATTGTTCTTCTTTATCCTGGGTTTAGAGCCGTTTTAGCTCATCGTGCTTCTCACTTCTTGTACCAGCATCGAGTGCCATTTATTCCACGATTATTGTCCGAATGGAGTCGTTGGATGAATGGGGTAGATATACATCCTGGAGCGAAGCTGGGTAAGCGGATTGTGATTGACCATGGCCTAGGATTGGTTATTGGTGAAACAGCGATTGTCGGAGATTCCGTGATTCTTTATCAAGGGGTCACCTTAGGCGGAACCCGTCTATCTCCTGGCAAAAGGCATCCAACCCTAGAGGATCATGTCGTCGTTGGGGCGGGGGCCAAAATTTTGGGGAATATTGTTATCGGAAGGTGTTCCAGAGTGGGTGCAAACTCAGTTGTGATTCGGGACGTGCCGCCCGACTCCACGGTGGTTGGAATACCGGCAGTCGTTTTGCCTAAAGGCGTCATTTTTGGGCAAGAGCTTCATCATGATTATATTATCTAAAACGGAGTGACTCGAATGAGAATCTTTCAAGACATCACGAAGACCATTGGTAAAACCCCTATTGTGCAATTTCAAAGGTTGGGGCGGGACTTGCCAGCAACCCTTTGGCTTAAGCTGGAGTTTTTCAACCCTCTTGGATCGGTTAAAGATCGCATTGGTCTTAGCATGATTGAAGATGCTGAAAAATCGGGAAATTTAAAGCCGGGGATGGAAGTGATTGAGCCGACCAGTGGGAACACGGGAATCGCTTTGGCCTTTGTTTGTTCCGCAAAGGGTTATGCACTCACCCTCGTTATGCCAGAAACGATGTCCCAGGAACGGCGGACACTGTTGCTTCTATTGGGCGCTCAGCTCATTTTGACTCCAGGACCCCTTGGAATGAGGGGGGCCATCGCTAAAGCGATTGAGCTGAAGGAAAAGCGACCCCTGAGCTTCATTCCGAGTCAATTTGAGAATCCTGCTAATCCTGAAGTTCATCGGAGAACGACAGC
>JANNCA010000179.1:0-5341 GCA_031386075.1 Oligoflexia bacterium | reverse complement strand
ACCGCAAAGACGAGACCAACGACAAAGGAAACTGCATTTTGACCGGCGAGACTTGGTTTCATATCAAGCCTCCCAAAAAGTAGCGGACGGCTTGCACGGTTAAAAATCCAAAGAGCATAAAAGTGACAGTCGCCAGAACCGAACGCGTGGAGAGTCGACTAATTCCGCAGACGCCGTGACCACTTGTACAGCCGCCGCCCATGACAGTGCCGTAGCCAACCAGAAGTCCTGCCGCTATCACCTCAACAAGCCCGCGGCCCGAGCGATTGGCAAAAAACTAAACAGGAGGAAGGCATTCTCCTTTTCAAAAAAGAAATCCCAGGAAGCCCTCTCCTCGCTTTTAGAGGAGAAGGCATCATTGATGCATCGACTCAGAAAGTTGCGGGAATTATACTCGATACCCAGCGAGCTCCCGAATGGGTGGCTGACTTAGTGGAATCAAAAATCATCCGATGGATTTCTAAAAGTGACTTTATTGAATACGATCATGTACGCACCCCCCCGATCATCATGCAAGATCGGGACTTTGTCTCTCGCGTGAGCATGAGTGTGAATCCCCAAACGAAGGAGTTCACTTTTCAATACCAATCAGTCATCGAGAACACCCTTCCTGAGAAGGGCTACATTCGAGGCAATATCCTGAATACCACCTTTATCCTCAAACCTCTGGATGGAAATACAAAAACTCAAATCACCGGAGAAATTCATTGCGATCCAAAAGGCTCCGTACCCCAATGGGTTGTCAATTGGTTTCAAAAAAGCTGGCCCATCCACACTCTTAAAAAATTACGGATTCAGGCTGCTAAAAACGATATTAAAACAGACCCACGCATTAGTTGCCTCTACGAAATATCGTACGCTCACTAACTCTTCACCTGAATGACTTCAGAAAGACCCTGAGTCTTATGCAAAACTTCAATACAACCCATCACCTTTTTAAATTTGCTTGACTTGTACTTATCCTTAAATTCATTGAGAAATATTTGGACGTCAAAGTTTTCACCCGACTTAAGAACAAACTGAGTGAGGTCGTGGGACAGGATAAACACAGTCGCTAAGGGTGCAATATACGAATGACTCAGTTTTCTAGGAAACCCATTTCCATCCGGCCGCTCATGATGTTGTCGGACGATGGTATCTACATCCGGAGGAACTTCGGTCATCCTCTTGATCATTTCTGCGCCGGTCACAGGATGATCCTTGAAAGCTTGAATTTCCTCAGCTGTAAACCGACGAGATTCTTTCTCTAATTCTTCGAGTGAATTCAATGCAGCCAGATCGTGATTCACTAGCGTCATATCATGCATGAACGATGCGAGCGTGAGTTTAAAAAAAGTCGTGTCAGAACCCCATTGAAGCTGGGCGGCTAAAGCACAGGAGATGTAGGCACAGAGAGTACTGTGGGAAGAAATGTACCTGCCTTCAGTCGCCTTGAGCTTCTTCAATATATCGGCAAGCTCCGGATCCCTCCCCATGGACTTAACCGTAAGCTGAACGTGAGTCCGCGTGAGTTCTTGAACTTCCTTAGTAAACCCAATTTGGGAACTTAACTCTTGGACTGTTTCGTGGACTGACTCCCCTAGTTTACCTACTTCCTCAACCAAAAGATGGTCAGATTTAAGAAGTTTTTGGAGCTCCTCACGATATTTCTCAGCAAATTCCGCACATTGCTCCTGGCGAATATAAAGGTATTCTACTCCTTTTTTAATTGTATACTTCTCAAGATCATTGAAATCAAAAGCATCCCCTTCCCGAAAAAGTTTTACAAACTTGCTTTTAGAAAGACGAATATAAATATCCCCTTTAAGTGGACATACTGATAATAAAAGTTTTGCCCGAATCCTCACCTGGTTCTGATCTGACCTTTTCTCGCTCAATACTCCTTGTTTAATTAGACCATCAATAACACTAACCACATCATCCATAAAAGAATCTCTATCCACCACACCAACGACATTGCCTCGAATAGCAGCTCCGTCTGGACTCCCCTGGGAGCAAAGGACCATCGGAATTTCGTGAGTCACGGCCCAGAATTCTTCTTGTTCAACAAGATTACCTAGCTTAATATCGAGAATAATCAGGTCAAAACCGGGTTGGCTGCTTTTCACCAATTCAATGGAATGAGCGAAAGAAGACGCCTCTTGAACTTTTACACCATAGGTACTCTCTAGAAAAAATCCAATTTTTTCACGAACTTCTGCCCGATCCTGTAGTAATAAAATTTGCATCTTTATTTACTATAGTCAGCTTCTGGACTGGCAAAGTCTAGCGCAAAATTTAAAGACATTTCAATAAAATCTTTATACGAAATTTCCTTGTTTAATTTTCTCGACAATAATCTTTTCTGGCATTGTGGGGTCTCGGGGATTCACGGTAAAAAATGCCTGCTGCTCACAACGTCTCTTATTCTCCAGAAGCCACTTCAGGATCGAGGTCAGACCTTTATTTCTACGATCATGAAAGAAAGGATCATTTTTGAGCGCATCTTGTGCTTTCTTTAGAGCTCTCACCTCCTGTGCATCATTTTCTTTGACAGGATAATCATTCAAATCATATTTTTTGATGTCTTCAGGCAAAACTCCTAAAAACCTAACGTCCGGGGCACTGTAGTCAGAATTACGAATCAAGCTTGCTGCTGACCCTGCTTTCAACGTTCTAAAAATATTCTGCATCGTATAAGCGTCAAGGTCTCCAAAAAAATAAAGAGGAACCCCCAATTGATCCTGAATCAACTTACACCAGCCTCGCACTGCATTCGATGGCACCCCTTGAGCACCCATTAAAATACAAGCATTTCGTTTGGTAAACCCGTTGGCCACCAAGGTATTCGCTGTACCTTCGGATTCTACTATCAAACCAAAATCAATCTTTTTACGATTAGAAGAAAGCTTAAGGTTTTGAGGCCGGTTCTTGGGCTGAAACGGAGTTGTGCCTAACTTAGACAGGTCAACCACAGCGGTGTCACCATCAGGTAAGGTCTCAGTCACAACCAACTGCTGAGAATAGGTTTGACCCCCTCGATCATTCGCGTAACAGTTCAGCTCTTCCCGATAGCACTCCAGCATCTCACAAATAAAATCAATGATTTCGTCGGATTCATCTTGGTCGCCAAAGTCCAGAGGCCTTAGCAATGAATTATGCTTAATTTCACCTTTACTAATATAATAAAGTTCGCGCTTCGTATTGACAGCTCCTGTGTCAATATTACGAAGCAAGATTTCCAACATAAAAATGGCTCTCGACATTTTTTTTACCGAACTCACGTTAAGTTCGGTAGCCACCTTCTTCGGTCCTGGGGTTAAGTACCCTGTCTTATGATTATACCTGGCATTATCAAGAGAACATTTAGTTGCATAAAGAACGGGTCGCTTAGCGCGCTCTAAATCAGCTAATAACCGATTACAAAGTTCTTTACTTAAGTGGGGTATCGTTTGTTCACTACTGGGCATTAAGAATTAACCTCCGCAGGGTCCGTATCTGATTCTTTTTGAGCTTCCAGGACTGCATGCGCCTCATCCAGCTCCTTCTTGGTCATATGAGCATCTTTTCCTAATATCTTCACTAAACCATCCTCGGCTCTCTTCTTTCGACTTGGAGACGCCTCTGTGATTCGACAAAGACTTTCTATCAAGATAGGGCAAAACTGTTCGATATGACGAATTTTTTCTTCCAGTTCATTCTCTTTCACTTCACGGCGAATATGCTTAGATAGCTTCTGGCCTGCCTGAATCAAAGCTCGTCTGATCTCTTCGACGAGTTCGTCTGAAGCATCAATGGTTTCTTTAGAAGCATTTTTAAATTTAATAAAGGGAGATACGACACTCACTGCAATAATATAAGGCCCCTGGGGAATTCCATTTTTTGGCTGTACAATTCCGTAAGCTCTCCAATTGACTGACTCAATGGAATGAACGATCGCACAGGCCGCTCGATCAAACTGAAGGGGTACTCGATTTGCAAATCGAAGTATCTGAACTGCCGATTCCGACTCAACATGTTTATCCTCCAAACGAGCGATCGCAACCTCTACTTGAACGGGTTTAAAATCACAAATTGCTGGCTTTCTAGAGATGACGGAAAAAAAATCGACGGCCCCTACCCGTTGAATGCTTTTTGCAAATCCATCTTCCCCGATCGAAAGTACGGATTTAGTGGATGGAGCCATGAGTTTTGCGTTTTGAAGACTCACAAAAAGTTCCTTGAACTGAACCTCATTCAGAGCATCGACAGACTTATCTAAAAGCCCCTTTGAAAGTCCACCCTGGATCAAATCAGTGAGCACTCCTTCATGAATTCTTGAAAATGCTTTTTTGAGCCAAACCTGAGTCTTCACTCTCCCAAACAAATGAGAATGGGCAATAAACTCTCCCAACTTCATTGTATGAGGATGGGGCTCCGTCGCTTCTGGAATCTCAGGCATTTGAGTGCTCACTCGTTCTATGGTTTGCACCTCAGACTCGGGAACCTTGAACTTCAATTTCAAGTGAGGATTCACCAGTGTGGTCGCATTCAGATAGTTCAAGAGCCCAGCTTCGCCATTCAACTGAATTCGCCCATCAACTAAAAACTCAACTGATGTCCCATTGGGGCGGTCCCAATCAATCGTTTCGCGTCCCTTCAGAATACCTCGATTATTCTTAATATCTACTTCAACTATACAAGAAATAGCTTTTCTCATTGAAGGGGTTTTAGTAATGATTCTTGCACCAGAAGCACTCGTGAGCTGTGCCCAGGTTGTAGCGGCAGAAATTCCAATCCCTTGCTGACCTCTCGAGCAACGTCCCTTGCCAAACTTAGAGGATGCCAGATACTCACCAAATACTTTCGGAATATCTTCAGGCTCAATACCAGGCCCATTATCATCGACTCGAATTCGGACCTGATCTGAGTTCTTAAGAGAGCCTGGACCTACCTTTTCAATCCATACTGAAACATCAGGGAGAATCCCGTTTTCCTCGCATGCGTCCAAAGCATTATCAACAGCTTCTTTCAACGTTGTCAAAATTGCTTTGGTCTGAGACGAAAAACCGACCTGTTGAAGATTTTTAGAAAAATATTCGGCCGTGCTACTTGTAGAAATCTTACTGCTTGCTTGCTTTGCCATGCGCCAATTCAATCAAAAAGGAAATTTTTGGTCAAGAAGCGATTATTTTTACTGACGAATCAAACGCAAATTCTGTAAATGAGGCAAAATCCCAGGTAAAAAATCTGATGGTGAATAGTTCGTTCGGTAAGGATTAATGTCTAAGCCACCTCGACGAGTATATCGAGCATAGACTTCTAGCTTTTCCGGTTTACACTGAAGCTGGATGTCCATAAAAATTCTCTCCACACATTGCTC
>JANNCA010000170.1:0-7917 GCA_031386075.1 Oligoflexia bacterium | reverse complement strand
TTGCCTCATGGGAATTAATTAACTTAAATCAGTGTAATTATAAAGATTAAAAAATAAAATAATTGATTAAATTAGTTTATAATTAAAGCGATTCATGACCAGAAAAACCGGTATTTTAAGTCATATACTCATGAAACAATTAGACTTTACCTTAAGGCGCAGATATCCACTTAAAAGATCTTGCTAACAATAACGCCGTCCGAAAAGTTGTTTTGCTTGGGCCTTACCAGTCTACAGATCGTTGACGGAAAAGTGGACATCAACGAATGAATCTTCTGCCCGCCACATGCCATGCATACGCTCCAAATGCCATCCACAAAGGCACTTGACGTTGCCAGGGCGTCTTATCAATGTAATCTTTGATCCCCTTATAGGAGCCCTCAACAACTCCATCTGACGTCTGCAGAAGGGTCTCTGTCACCTCTTCAGCTACGCCCTCACCGGTAGTCCTAAGAAAACCAGAAGGACTCTTCAGAAAATTCAGTCCTCCCTCAAGCCAATGTCTCATGTCATCTCCAAAGTAATCAACTGAAACTCCTAACGCTACCGAAGCCGTGACGACCAGGACAACCTGCCTCAACTTGAACCGAGTCCAAACATCAGAAGGAATATCGCAGAATGAAGCTAAGAACCTACAAAAAAGCTCAGCGAGATGAATGGAGTTTTCTTTAGAAATCAATACCTCCCACCCACCCCCCTCGCTGAGGGCCAGCTGATTCATGATCACAGTTGCACCCCCCCGAACCCCTCCCTCAACACAAGGGTAAAAAATGATTCGTGACCGATGGTCTAAAGTTTCTTCGATTTTTCCGGTGGCAATAAGCTGATGATCCCCATCAAATAACTTAAGAAAAGATAATCGAGAATGAGTCGAAGGCAGATTTTCAATCGTGCCCTGAATCTCCTGATCGGGGCCATAGATCGAAGTCTGCACTATGCCATTCGAATCGATTTCCTGATGACCAGAGTAAATCACTTCATTCAATTGATTTTTTTCATCGATCTTTTTAGCTCTGAGGGAAAGCAAAGATGACTTTTCTTCCAAAGTTAAAATTTCTTCATTAATTTCGTCTTCAGGTAGAAACTGGTTAGAATAAAAAAACCAGGATTGATGAGCAGGCCTCATTCGATGCCGTAGGTACGAGCCTAACGCCTGCTTAGCCACCGCCTCTCGCTCTAGCCGGGTATCTACTGGATGATGCCGTACACCCGTAGGGAGAAAACTCATGAATATAACAAGCCATTCCATAATTCACCTTCTCTTTTTTTACTCCTTAAAATGGGAGTATTCTCATGACCTCTTAAAATTTCATTTTTAAGCGAATACATTCTTAGTTCTTTGAAATTTCTCCGGGTGGTTGTATTGAGAATATCTTTAAGGAGCAAAAAAATGAGCAAAATACGATTGATTTTCAATTTAGGGTCACTGATCATTACCGTGATCCAGTGGTGCAGCTTAGCTCATGCTGACCTTTTAGATATTGTAAAAAGCAATCTTGATCGCCTATGTACTCAGATCGTTCAAAATGAGATCATTCAAAATGAAACGGATCAATTCAACACTTTTATAAAAATCATTCGCCAAGAACTAGTCCATCTGAACTCTTTCCCTGTCACTCCAACAGAAGAGCCTCAAAAAAGAAAAATACTGAGGATTCTCAGCTACTTCAGTAGTCAGAGTCACGAAAAAGAAAACTCTGAATTGCCTTTCAAAAATCTACCGACAGCCCAAACTGTAGAATTAGAAATACTAAGAACTGACCTAAAAAAATGGATTCAGGACCGCCTCATTTTAAATCCGGGGCCACCTGAGATTGGCCTGGGCAGCCCAATCGAGTCCAGCTCACCCAATCTGTTGGTACCCAAAAAAGGACCCAGAATTTCAACTCAAATGCTCATTTCGACTCTGCTCACGGGTGGCTCAATCGATGGATGGGAGCTCGACCCCTACGGTAGGCATGCACTCATTGAACGAACCCGAGACCCGCGAGTGAATGCCCATGGAGAAACGCTCCTCAGAATCCTTGCAGATGATCTGACCACGAGGCAAATTTCTGTGTTTCAAGCCTATGATGGGCCTGTTGCACTCACACCAGAATCAGAATGGTTTTTTGGTCCTCTTCCTTCTGACCTTAAAAGTCAACGGGACGGAACTCTAATCGGTTTCCAGTATATCTTCTTACCGAACTCCATTTTGGACACCCAAGGTCCCCTATACGATCAAAACCCAAAACTCAATGATCCAATTCTTTTCTTTTTATTTAAAAGAGTCTCCACGGAAGCTGGACTCAAGTATTCTCTTCCACTCTCTAAACGAGAGGAAATCACATACAAGATCTCCCAAGAACTTCAGAAATACACCCGCTTCCATGAGGCCCAAAATCATCGAAAATTTGTTGATTTTCAAAAAATTGCGAGAAATATGCTGAGAGAATTAGCAGATGAAGGCTTAGCGAGAGCCCAATATGAGCTCGCCATTCTATTTCATCTCGGAGTGGGTGGACCTGCCCATCCACGAGAAGCCTCGAAGTACGCTCGCTTAGCCCATGCGCAGGGATTACCTGATTTAGACCTAGATCAAGTCATGATGACCCCCTATACATCTCGAGCCTCAACGGGAGCTGTTTTCACGCGCAGGTTGGATCTAGAAATAATGGAGGATAGACCTATCTGGGAAACCTCTAATGGACTCACCTGGTTTAACATCGCCAGAACTTCATCTGGAGACAACCTTCGGGTAAGTTATGAAAGGGCCACCCACTACTGCACAGAGCAAGGCAAAAGACTTCCTAGCATGGATGAGTTTGTCTCTCTTAAAGAGTCTCTGAGTTACCAGAATAATGAAGGTGTCCCCATCTTCGACCCTCAGATTTTGCCAAGTTTGATCGATTCTTGGTTTTGGCTATCCGATATCGATCACCAACAGCCTGGGCAGAGATCCATCTACAACCCGTTATCTGGGGAGGTGCTTCCAGTCTTTTGGCAAAGTGTCTTTGGAACCCGTTGCGTCAGCCAAAGTCGACACTCAGTCCTTTAAGAAAAAGGGAACTCTAATGAAACAAAAAGCAGTCATTTTATTAAGCGGCGGACTAGATTCCGCTACGGTCCTAGAAATAGCCAAACAACAAGGTTTTGATCTCTATGCTCTCAGCTTTAGTTACGGCCAGAGGCATTCCATTGAACTTGAGTCTGTTAAAAAAATCATCAGGCGCTCGCCAGTCAAAGAACACAAAATCATTCAAATTGACCTTCGTGTTTTTGGAGGTTCTGCGCTCACCGATGACATCGAAGTTCCGAAACATCTGCGGCCCACTGACTCCCCATCCATCCCAGTCACCTATGTTCCAGCAAGAAATACCATTTTTTTAAGTTTTGCATTGGCGTATGCTGAAGTCATTGGTGCCAGCAACCTGTTCCTAGGCGTGAATGCTATCGATTATAGCAACTATCCGGATTGCCGACCTGAATTTATAGACGCATTCGAAAGAATGGCCAATTTAGCAACAGCTGCGGGTGTAACAGGAAAACGCATCACTCTCTCAACACCACTGATCCATATGAGTAAGGCTGAAATCATTAAGACCGGACTCGAGCTCAGCGTAGATTACTCAATCACCAACAGTTGCTACGATCCATCGATGGAGGGTGAAGCATGCGGCATGTGCGATGCCTGTCACCTGAGACTCAAGGGATTCAAAGAAAATGGAATTCCTGATCCAGCTCTTTATCAAAAATTAAAAAAATAGGTCGGATTCCCTCGTCATCTGGACGTTTCCAAAAGGATCGTCAGCACACACTTCAATTTGCTTTTCCCCTGGCTCTATGAAATAGAAGCTCGCAATGATTTTATATATACTGAAGACAAGTTTACTCCTCACGTTCTTAGCTCCATTGACTGACTCACTCAATCTGAGTCCACTTTCACTCAATCAACGATTATCTGAAAGACAAAAATGGGTATTGAGCGAAGCAGACCTTCGAGCAGATCACCTTAAAGTAGAAATTTACACCGGAGAACTTTTGGGCCAACCACGAACTGCAGTCTTCCTTGGAGAATCTCACGTTAAAAGCAAGCTGGATTCGGACCTCGGAAAACAAGTCATTGAAGAATTTAATGCTTATGGATTAGAAGGAGCCGATTCAACTGCGCTTTGGGGAGGTCGATTTTTAGACTATGGCCTTCAGTATTTGCATTTTTCTAGGAAATTTTTGGCACCTAAAATGGCCGCTCACGGGAGCACGATTGACGACGCCCATGAAAGAGCCGTGCTTCGAGATGCCGAACGTAAAAAAGACCCGAGTTTACCTGCAATTACATTATTTGCTTTGGAAGTAGGCCACCAGCCAAGTCAAAAAGAAAACATAGAATCATTGATTCTGAGTATTCTCACTTTGGGACAGCCTTGTTGGGCAGCCGATCAGGTCGGAAGAATTTGTTTCGCTCTAGCTTCCGGTCACCCAGATGAAGCAATGGAACCTCTCCAAATGATCGGAGCTTTTCTTACAGCCAATTACTTGGCGCAATGGGCCATCGATCATGCCCCTCTGCCTCAGAAGATCGTATCTGACATCGGACTGGTAAAGTACCGCGACAAAACTATGACTCAGAATATCATCAAAGCCTACGAAGAAAACTCTAACCTAGACCTATTGCTGATCATCACAGGAAGCGCACACATGGAAGGAATGGGTAAAATTTTGAACCAGGAATTCGGTTTCAAAAAACTATAGACCTCACGATTTCCTTTTGGGAGACTCTCATGAGGGGGAAAATGCAACTGAACCAAAATTTGACGATCCTCGTTGTCGAAGATGAACCCGACCTTTTAGAAATGATTACCGTCACTTTTTCTGCCTTCGGGCTCAAAGTACTCAAAGCTAAAGACGCCAAAAGAGCCTGTGAAATTCTCCAGATCAATCCGGTAGATATCGTCGTCACTGACGTAGGAATGCCCAAAAAGACTGGACTTGAGCTTCTCAAGTGGATTCGGCTAAAAAACATAGACACCCCAAAAGTCTTCTTCATGACCGGGGTTTTAGACTTTTCAAGCGATGAAATTTTTGAATATGGAGCCGACGGACTATTTTTAAAACCTTTCAATACCAGAACAGTGTTAGATGCATTGCGAAAATGCGTCCTAACCCAAGAGGAACGTTGGAGCATTTTCCCAATCCTACCCCCAGTTACCCAGATCAATCTCACCTTTAGTAGAGTAGCTTTTACTATCGAAGGAGAATTCCGTCTGAGCAGAGGAGGCTTTTTTATTCAATTGGGCCACATTGATTTTAAGCTGAATGATCTGATTTCGTTTGAGCTCGTTTTTAGTGATCCAGTTAAAAATCTCAAGATGATTGGAACGGGTTATGTCAAATGGATTTTAAAAGAGCCTACAAACCTCCTGCCAAAAGTTAGGGTAGGAGTAGAAATCTCCTACTTAGAAGGGAGTTGCCGGAAGGAGATCATCGAATGGACTCAAAAGAATCCCCAGATCTCTTATATTCCTAACCGCTAATCGAAAATTCTGCGCCGGGACCTGCTGACCTCGGGGCGCAGAAAATAAATTCAAATATTCTTCGTAAGCAACCGAAACGCAATTAGGAGCATAGACCATGCGAAGGATATTCCTATTAACATCTTTTGGACTTACTTTTTCCGTATTTCTTCTTTCTACGCTCTTTCCCTTTATTTTATGGGTATTTGTAATTCTCGTGCCGCTGATATTTTTAGGATTTCAAGATTATTTTCAAAAAACTCAAGCCATTAGGAGAAACTTCCCCTTGATTGGTCGATTGAGGTATCTGCTTGAACGAATTCGACCAGAAATATACCAATACTTTATAGAATCCAACTCAGATGGTGCACCGTTTAGTCGGGAACAGCGTTCTCTCGTATACCAGCGAGCAAAAAGAGAAATCGACACTCTTCCTTTCGGAACACAACAAGATGTCTATGCAGCAGGGTATGAATGGCTCTCTCATTCTTTGGCGCCGGTCTCGATTGATGTCAGTAAAATGCGAATTCAGATCGGGGGTCCCCAGTGTAAACACCCCTATAGCGCCAATCTCCTCAACATCTCAGCCATGAGCTATGGTTCCCTCAGCAAAAATGCCATTCTAGCCCTGAATGGGGCGGCCAAAGACGGGGGATTCGCACACAACACGGGGGAAGGAGGGCTAAGTCCTTACCACCTAGAGCCCGGAGGCGACCTCATCTGGCAAATTGGGACCGGGTATTTTAGTTGTCGAAATCCTGACGGAACCTTTTCAAGCGAAAAATTCAAGGAAAACGCCTCCCTGTCCCAAATCAAAATGATCGAACTCAAACTTTCTCAAGGCGCTAAACCCTCCCACGGAGGGATTTTGCCAGCTAAGAAAGTCACTGAGGAAATTTCAAAAATCAGGGGCGTTCCCATGGGCCAGGAAGTCATTTCCCCTCCCGCTCACTCCACCTTTTCAACTCCGATTGGCCTCCTCGAGTTCGTCCAAAAGCTCCGAGATCTCAGTGGAGGTAAACCGGTTGGCTTCAAACTCTGCATTGGTAAAAAAAGAGAATTCATCGCGATCTGCCAGGCCATGCGTCAAACTGGAATTCTTCCTGACTACATTGCTGTCGATGGGGGCGAGGGCGGTACAGGCGCAGCTCCTCTAGAGTTTTCGAATAATATGGGATTCCCAGGTCTGGACGGACTGGTCTTCGTACACAATGCCCTTGTCGGATTTGAGCTGAGAAGTAAAATTAAACTCCTGAATGCCGGCAAGGTCACCACTGGCTTCGGCATGATTAAGCGTCTAGCGCTAGGCGCTGATGCCATCTATTCAGCACGCGCGATGATGTTGGCTCTAGGATGCATTCAAGCTCTTCGCTGCAATACAAATCATTGCCCCACGGGAGTTGCCACCCAGGACCCAAGCCTAGTCGATGGACTCGTTGTTTCAAATAAACGAATTCGAGTTGCCAATTATCACCGTCTGACGATTGCTAGCGTTTCTGACATGGTAGGGGCTATGGGAATCTCCCATCCATCAGAACTTCGCCGTTGGCACATTATCAAAAGAGTGAGTGCCCATGAAGTCAAAAGTTATGTTGATATTTATCCCTACCTCAATCCGGGCGATCTACTCCACGGCCGCGTCCCTGAGTCATTTCGAACTTCTTGCGAAGGTGCGGTCGCTGAAAGTTTTCAAAATGCTTTGGATTATCAAATTGCGTCTTAAAAGTAACAAAAGCCGCAAAAATGAGAAAGCTTTCAATCCAGTGAGCTCCATAAGCCATGCAGCCGACATTGGGGTCCGTTGCTCTCAATCATGAATGACTGAAACCGGAACTGAACCTTGGCACTTACCTTCTTTTTTGCTATGAAAAACTCATATGCCTGAGTACCAGCGCCTACGAGAGCTTCTGACCCGCGAAACTTTTCCTCATACTTTCATATTTAAATTTATAGGAAAAAACACCCCAGACTTTAACCAAGGGATCAGGCACCTTCAAGAAATTTTCCCAACTCTTGTCCTTCAATCGACCCGAAAAAGTACTCATGAAAAACAGATCTCTCTGACGTTTGTTCTGAATGCATCCTCGCCAGAAGCAATTATCGAGGTCTATCGATCGATCTCAAAAACTCCAGACATCCTATTGATTCTTTGAAAATGGAATAGACAAACGACCCATTTGTTAGACATAAAAAAATAAATTAAATTAATTTAAAAATAACAATTTCGATGCAATATCAACAATAAAATTACTGACCCACCCGCTTGGCTTAGCTTGTGCATAATATTTAGTTAAGCAACAAAAAGGGTGTTTTATGAAATATAAATTAAATATTTTATTCTTATTCACAGTCTCTTTTTTAATCGTCACTTTTTCTGGCTGCGCAGGAACTTCACCCTGAGTGGCGGCCCCCCAAAAATGGGGGG